>CAUURC010000049.1:0-21131 GCA_963547405.1 uncultured Prevotella sp. | reverse complement strand
CAATACAAATCAGAAAAGATATAAATTTAAAACAACGAGATTTACAATTCAATAATTAGAATGTGTAAAATGGATGGTGGAAAAGAAAGAAACAAAACATATAAGAATCAGATAGTTATGGTAGGTACGTTGTATCTGCCTGCTGTTTGCAAGGTAAAAACAACCGAATGGACAACACGGCACGCCCCGCCTGGTTGTATCTGCCTGCTGTTTGCAAGGTAAAAACAACTATCCCTAAGGCCTCATTAATAGCTTTACAGTTGTATCTGCCTGCTGTTTGCAAGGTAAAAACAACTATGTTTTGGTCTGATCGCTCTAACTGTTGGTTGTATCTGCCTGCTGTTTGCAAGGTAAAAACAACATCTCTTCGTCTATCCCGAAATGGTGGATGGTTGTATCTGCCTGCTGTTTGCAAGGTAAAAACAACTTGTTTCATTCAGTTCTTCCTTCAGAGGGTGTTGTATCTGCCTGCTGTTTGCAAGGTAAAAACAACCACCCATTTGTACTAAATTTTAATTTCAAGTTGTATCTGCCTGCTGTTTGCAAGGTAAAAACAACACTTGGGAGGTTGTTAAGATATAAATACTGGTTGTATCTGCCTGCTGTTTGCAAGGTAAAAACAACCGTTGGCTGGTATGACGGGATTTTCTTTCGGTTGTATCTGCCTGCTGTTGCAAGGTAAAAACAACATCTCAGAGCACATCACAAAGTGACGGCTGTTGTATCTGCCTGCTGTTTGCAAGGTAAAAACAACATCTCAGAGCACATCACAAAGTGACGGCTGTTGTATCTGCCTGCTGTTTGCAAGGTAAAAACAACAACTTCCTCTGCGTTGAACGTTTTCGTTAGTTGTATCTGCCTGCTGTTTGCAAGGTAAAAACAACTAAATGTTTCATAGGTTGTAAAAACGATTGGTTGTATCTGCCTGCTGTTTGCAAGGTAAAAACAACTAACCAATGACTTCTGATACTCCTCGTATTGTTGTATCTGCCTGCTGTTTGCAAGGCATAAACAACCTGAAAGGAAGTCGTCGTGCTGCGTTGAAAGTTGTATCTGCCTTCTATTTGAAAGGCATAAACAACTTTTTGTAGCTTTCTTTAAATTCGCAATATAGTCTCCTTCTCTGCTATCATCATCAAGAGAGGGAACTTGAGCGGATTCTGACTGTAATCTTTACAGAAAAGGTATTACGAATATGAGATAAAGACATAGACTCCTTGCCCATGGCGCATTTGAGGACTTTGCGCTGTATATTTCTCTCAAACTTGTGTTTTTATTCACCGCTTAATTTAAAGAATCGGCAGTTTGTAGATGTTTCGGCTAAGGAGCGTAAGGATAAGGAATGTCGGTCATCAATGCCTTAGGCGGGTTGATTTTAGACTTTCAATAGAAAGCGATTCAATAAAATAAAATCAGACAATTTTGATTGCAAGATTGCCTCGTTGTTTTTGGTAAAAGAAAGAAAAGTTAATTTGTCGTTTATGATGAAACCTTTGAATACCTTGTAAGTCTACGTCAAGAAGAAGTTTGCAGTATTTACAAAATGTGAACGGTGGATACTTGAAAGCATCAAAAAACAAGTAACAAAACAATAAAGAAATAGAATATGAGAAAAATGTTTGAAGATTCATAGATGGTTGGCACAATCTCTTGGCGTGTTTATGTCTATCGCGTGTTTTACCAGACTTGTTTTGCTGTTTAGAAATGAAATCGCCTCCGCTTTTGACACAAATCCAAAGCAGATGCCTTTCCTTGTTGGCATCAAACAGTTGCACCGTTGGCTGTTTATGATACCGGAAAATCCGTGCGGAGGACTTTCGGATGGTCGAGTAATTATGGCTGTATCGGCCATGTGTATGACGCTTGTACTGCTGACAGGGGTTGTCATTTGGTGGCCCAAGAGCAAGAAGGCGCTGAAGAACCGTCTGACAGTAAGTACCAACAAAAGCTTCCGCAGATTTGTTTATGACACGCATGTGTCATTAGGCATTTATGCCTTTGTGTTCCTGTTTCTCATGGTATTTGTGGGTCTTGTATTCTCATTCAAATCAAAACGCTACACATGGGCAAATGGGGTGGATGGTTTTCGAAAATTCTTTATGCGCTCGCGGCATTCATTGGCGGCTTTCTTCCTGTCAGCGGTTATTGTCTGTGGTGGAAGAGAAAGTTTGGAAAGAAAGGAAAAGCAGAAGGATAGGACTATAAAAAGAACAGAAGTTTCGCAAGTTGATGTTTGTTCACTTGCGAAACTTCTGTGTATAAATCTATTCTATTCGTAGGTTCACTTTGGCAGGGAATACGCGCGAGGGATCGCCGAAGAGTGCTGTCGACTCCACCATCGTACCTACATTTGGGGATATCTTATCGTGGAAAACAGTCTTCCCGTTATACGTTATTTCTATGGGACGCGAGAAATCCACTTCGTCGATATAGAGACAGAAGCTGCCTCCGACCTTACCTTTTCCCGCTTTGGTTTCTATGATAAAGCGGTTTCCGTCGTGTTGTACGTCAAAGAACAGGCTACTCCCTTTCTCGGGCAGTAGGTTTTGAAAGCCGAGATAATACACTCCGACAGCATAGCTGTCTTTGTCGTCGAGGTCGTAATAGCGGTAAGTCACCCGCTTAGGATAGTGTCTTCGGGTATAATTTAGCAGCCAAGGAGTTACTTTAGTATAGTCTATTCCGTGTCCTTGCCCGGCCTGCAAATTTACCTCGTGTATGAAATCTTCGGGCCACTGTTCATGCAATGCTTTCATCTCGAGCCTCCAGATGCCTGCATAATCGGCACGTCCATATTGATAGTCTTTTTCGCCCACTTCCATTCTAAAGGCTGTATTGCGGAGATTCTGTGCCTCTCCGTTTAATTTCTCTGCGGCTGCCATCGGGCCTACGCCGGCGAAATAGTCAGGCATGAAGAGCCCGAGGCGTTGACTTCCGTAGCCACCTTCAGAGATTCCGGTGAGGTATATCCTGTCGGGATTTACTTGTCCGCTGAGTATGGCCGCCTGTATGGCCTGTTTGAAAGCTACACGCTTGGGCAGGAAATACCATCGTCCCTTACGGTCGTCGGGCATACGGGGCACCATGTAGGCCACAGGCTGTCCCTCTTTAAACACGTACTGTGTGAGGCGGAAGTTGGTTTCAAACTCCTCCGTGTTAATAAAACTTTCCCAAGGGCCGGGCGCATCAGCATATAAACCGCCGCCATGGAGATGGATAATCAGCGGATAACCTTCGGCAGGACGGTCGCCTTTTGTAAAGAGGCGAACCTTCATACGTTCCTTTTCGGGGATATCCCATACCATTTGTTTGTACATTGCGTTCATTCCTGCAAAGTCGGAAACAAGTGTCCAACCCTCGTGTGCCTGTTTCCAAAGTTTCCAGATACGAAGTTGCTGCGTGTGGATATCCGCCGGATTAATTTCTTCACGATACATTCCAGCTGATGGGGCTGTAGGTTTCGTAGCATCGAATATGCTCCGATAATAGCTTATGATTTCGCTATCCGTTGCCGGAACAACAGGAGTATCCTCCTGCTCGGACTGCTTGCAGGAAGCGCCGAGCAAGAGGATACTACAGAGAAATACATATAAATCAATACTATATCTATATCTCATATAGCTTAATATCAAGGATTATCAGTAGCTTCTTTAAAGTATTTCTTATCAGCATCTTCCCACCCCCATGCTTTGATGTAGGCATTGATGGTGCCTTTGGGCACAATGAAGTGGAGGAACACGCTGCCGTCGGCATTATCAAATGTTATGTCCGAGAAAGCATCGTAGGGCTTTGTGGCCTTTTGCGGAGGTGTAGTACCTTTGAAAACAATTTCTTTCAGTGCCTTGTCGTAGAGGAATGCGCCGGCCTTTATTTCTTTTACAGATGCAGGAATTACAACTTTTTTCAGCTTTTTGCAACTCATCAGGCAGTGTTTGGATATAATCTGCACTTTCTCAGGGAACGTGAACTCCTCCAAACCGGCGCCTTGGAACGCGCCCTCACCAATGGTAAGTACTGACGAAGGCAATGTGATTTTACGCAGTTTGGGCAGTCCCGTAAAGCCTTCTGCTTGAATGTTCTCCAACGAATTGCCGGGGAATACCGCCTCTTCAAGGTTGCTCATGTAGTTGAACCACGGCCAAGCGCCGGCAATAGTCTGCAGGTTGGCGGGTGCGATAAGTTTCTTGATATACCTGAAGTCTTTCAGTCCGGTACTCTCATCGGATAGTTTCAGCGTAGCGCCACTGATATCAAGCACTTCCAGTGTTTTTATGCGTTTCAGTGTGTCGAGGTCTTCGTCGTTGATGTTGCCGCTCTTGATGGTAAGATAGCGTAGCTCTTTCACGTTGCTGCTCTTCAGTACCCCGGTCAGTTTACCGGCTTCCAGATTCTCTGCTATGAATTCTCCGGGGGCAAGCGCGTTGATACCAGTCTCGTCAATGTAGGCATATTTCAACTGGATATTTCCCAAATCGCCGTTCGCTCCGCGATGGTTTGTGAACTGAAGCTTCACGTAATGACCATCCGCAGTACGTACTATATACACCGCAGGCTTTATAGACAGCGTCATGCCCTGCATGGTATACCATTCCGTAAAGGCAGGGTTGCATATCTTTTCAACCGTGACGGGAGGCATACTGCGCAATGACATTACGCTCATTTTCCTGTCTGTAAGCCACTCGTTCTTAACACCTTCTTCTAAAAAGGGCTTCACTGTTTTCACGGCTTCAAAGTCCGTGTATCGTGTCACGTAGACAGCCCCATTGTTCGTGCGGCCGTTCAGCATGTCGAAAGCAATGTCCCAATCCTTTGTTCCAGCCACTTCTGCCGTTTTCTCATCTACCATTTGATTTTTGGCAAACGAGAAATAAGCAAAACCGGTTTTAGTCATTTTCAACTCTGTGTTGACTGTACCTTGTGGGCGAGCTGATGGAGTGGGATCATCGTCATGCGAACATGCCGTGAAAAACAAGATACTGCAGAGCAAAGCACCTGCAATGGTTGATGATTTTACAAAGGTTTTCATCATGTAATGTTTTGGATAATGTGAATAATTAGAATATTTTATTTTACGGCGCAAAATTAGAATTTTGCCATCATTGTCACAATACCTAAAAAATGGTATTGAGAAGTATTGGTATGTATGATGAGTTTTATAAAGATAAAGTAGCCTTATATTATAAGATGTATGAGGTTGTCTGTCAGTTTTAAAGATTTTATCTTTTGAAAGATAATGGAGTATGATAATTTTTGTATCTTTGCAAAAAAGACAAAGGGTATCGTATGAAACAAACAAAAATAGTTGCTTCGATTAGTGACCGCAGATGTGATCAGGAGTTTATTCGTAAATTGTTCTTTGCGGGAATGAATGTAGTAAGAATAAATACTGCTCACGCCTCGCCTGATGGTATCAAGCAGATTGTAACAAACGTTAGAGCAGTGTCTTCGCATATTGGTATCATGATTGATACAAAGGGACCAGAGGTGAGGACTACAGGAGTGGCTGCGCCTATACATTATTCTATAGGAGATGTTGTAAAGATATTCGGCCGTCCCGAGGTGGAAACTTCACACGGCATTATCAATGTCTCTTATGTAGATATCTGTAAGGACGTAAAAGTGGGTGACCATCTGCTCTTTGATGATGGAGAACTGGATATGGTGGTCATGGAGAATGAAGGCCCCATGCTAGTTGCTAAAGTGAAGAATGAGGGCGTTCTTGGAGCGCATAAAAGCGTGAATATTCCAGGAGAACATATTGATCTCCCGTCACTTACAGAGAAAGATAAGATGAATATTCTGCTGGGGATAGAATTGGATGTAGATTTTGTTGCTCACTCGTTTGTAAGAAGCGCGGCAGATATAAAAGCTGTTCAGGATATATTGGATGCCCATGGAAGTGATATTAAAATCATAGCAAAGGTAGAGAACCAAGAAGGCGTAGACAATATAGACGAGATTATTGAGGCTTGCTATGGTATTATGATTGCGCGTGGTGATTTAGGTATTGAAGTGCCTATAGAGAAAATCCCGGGCATTCAACGTCAGATTATCCGGAAATGTGTAGTGAAGAAACGGCCAGTTATCGTGGCAACGCAAATGCTGCACACAATGATAAATAATCCACGACCTACTCGTGCAGAGGTGACTGATATTGCCAATGCTATTTATTACCGTACCGACGCATTGATGTTGAGTGGTGAGACCGCAAGTGGAAAATATCCATTGGAGGCTGTACAGACGATGGCTCGGATAGCAGAAGAGGCTGAGAAGGATAAGGCGCAGGAGAATGATATTGTCATCCCGATGTCGCCGGACTGCAATCAGCGGGAGTTTTTAGCTCATGCGGCCATTGAGGCAACGCAGAAAATGGGTGTAGCAGGTATTATTACAGATAGTGAAACGGGACAGACGGCCCGTAATTTAGCGGCCTTCCGCGGGCCGGTTCCTGTTTTGGCCATTTGTTATAAGGAGAAGACGCAGCGTTGGCTGAATTTGAGTTACGGTGTGATTCCTATTTACCAAAAGGAGCATGTGTCTTCGGAGTATATGTTTTTTGCCGCATTGCGCATGTTACGACAGAAAGGCTATATAGAACTGTCTGACAAGATAGCCTATTTGAGTGGTAGTTTTGGAGAAGGCGGAGGTACGACATTCTTAGAAATAAATAAGGTGAAAGAGGTGTTTGAACGTCGTTATCAGTTCCACCTGCCGGATGAAAGAGTAAAGAAATAATTATAAGGTACATCTTATTATGGTCAAAATAAAGACAATCGGTATTCTGACATCGGGGGGAGATGCTCCCGGAATGAATGCCGCCATCAGAGCCGTTACACGTGCGGGGATTTATAATGGCTTTCATATAAAGGCCATCTACCGTGGCTATGACGGATTAATCAACAATGAAATCAAAACTTTTACGACAGAAAATGTCAGCGGAATTATTGGTACCGGCGGTACGATATTGAAGACGGCACGCAGTAAAGAGTTTATGACGGCTGAGGGGAAGCAGAAGGCTTTTGAGAATATTCAGAAACAAGAAATTGATGCTTTGGTCGTGATAGGCGGTAACGGCTCGCTGACTGGCGCCATGGAGTTTGCTCGTGAGTATGATATTTGTTGTGTCGGTCTGCCGGGAACGATAGATAATGACCTTTACGGTACAGATAATACCATAGGCTATGACACAACGATGAATACCATCATGGAATGTGTAGACCGCATTCGTGACACGGCACAGAGCCACGAACGAATTTTCTTTGTAGAAGTAATGGGGCGAGATGCGGGCTTTCTTGCTCAAAATTCCGCTATCGCATCGGGCGCGGAGGCTGCGATCATCCCTGAAGATAGTACGGATGTAGATCAGTTAGCCCAGTTCATGGAGCGTGGAATCCGTAAGAGCAAGAAGAGTTGTATCGTGATTGTTAGTGAGAGTCCCAAATGTGGTGCTCTTTATTATGCCGATCGTGTGAGGAAAGAGTTTCCTGAATATGATGTGCGTGTATCTATATTGGGGCATCTGCAGCGTGGTGGCCGTCCGACGGCCCGTGACCGAATCTTAGCCAGCCGCACAGGTGTTGGCGCAATAGAAGCTATTCTGCAAGGACAACGCAACATTATGGTAGGTGTGAGAAACAATGAAGTGGTTTATGTGCCATTGAGTGAAGCTATTCGTAGTGACAAGCCTTTTGACAGAAAACTGATAAAGGTACTTAATGAGTTAAGCATATAGTATTAAAAGGTATTAAAGTAGTTAATATTTATCTAAAGAGTTCCGATGTTTTGTGGGGATTCGACATTTATATTTACTTTTGCTATAGCATATTTTTTGAACGTTAACATTTAAATTAATAGCTTATGTCACAAATTGTCGGGCATATCTCTCAAATTATCGGTCCAGTAATTGATGTTTATTTTCATACGGAAGGCCAAGATACAGAGAAGGTGTTGCCAAAAATTTATGAAGCTTTAAAAGTAAAACGACCAGATGGCAATGAACTTGTCATTGAGGTACAACAGCATATAGGTGAAGATACGGTTCGGTGTGTGGCCATGGATAATACGGATGGTCTGCAAAGAGGTCTGGAAGTTATGACAACGGGTAGCCCTATCACCATGCCTGCCGGTGAGCAAATCAAGGGACGCATGATGAACGTCATCGGTAAGCCTATTGACGGCATGGAAGAATTGGACATGAAGGGGGCGTACCCCATTCTCCGTGAAGCACCTACATTTGACCAGCTTTCTACACATAAAGAAATGTTGGCCACCGGAATCAAGGTTATTGACCTGTTGGAACCTTATATGAAAGGTGGTAAGATTGGTCTGTTTGGCGGCGCAGGTGTAGGAAAAACCGTGTTGATTATGGAGCTGATCAATAATATTGCCAAATGACATAACGGCTACTCTGTTTTTGCCGGTGTAGGTGAGCGTACTCGTGAAGGTAACGACTTGTTACGCGATATGTTGGAAAGCGGTGTTATCAAATATGGTGAGGCTTTCAGAAAAGCAATGGAAGAAGGCAAGTGGGACTTGTCACTCGTAGATAAAAAGGAATTGGCGGAAAGTCAGGCTACTTTGGTTTATGGCCAGATGAACGAACCGCCAGGAGCTCGTGCTTCGGTAGCATTATCTGGTTTGACCGTTGCGGAAGAATTCCGCGACCATGGAGGTAAAAATGGTGAGTCCGCAGACATCATGTTCTTTATTGATAATATTTTCCGTTTCACACAGGCTGGTTCAGAGGTTTCTGCCTTGTTGGGACGTATGCCTTCTGCTGTAGGTTATCAGCCGACCCTGGCCAGCGAAATGGGTGTCATGCAAGAACGTATCACTTCGACAAAGAATGGTTCTATTACTTCTGTTCAGGCTGTGTATGTGCCTGCGGATGACTTGACCGATCCTGCCCCTGCGACAACTTTCTCACACTTGGATGCGACAACAGAACTTTCTCGTAAGATTGCGGAGTTGGGTATCTATCCCGCAGTAGATCCTCTGGGCAGTACTTCTCGAATATTAGATCCGCTGATTGTGGGCAAGGCTCATTATGACTGTGCACAGCGTGTAAAGCAATTACTGCAGCGCTATAATGAGTTGCAGGATATTATTGCCATCCTTGGTATGGATGAACTTTCGGACGAAGACAAGTTGACCGTAAACCGTGCACGACGTGTGCAGCGATTCCTTTCTCAGCCGTTTACCGTTGCTGAACAGTTTACAGGCTTAAAAGGCGTGATGGTATCTATTGAAGATACGATTAAGGGCTTTAATGCAATTCTTGACGGTGAAGTAGATGACCTGCCAGAACAGGCGTTTATCAACGTGGGAACGATTGACGACGTAAAAGAGAAGGCCAAGAAGTTGCTTGCCGCAGCCAGCGCTTAAGCGTTTATGAAGTTTTATACGAGTCAAACTTTAAAATAAGCGCTTATGATGCAGTTAAAAATCGTATCTCCGGAAAAGATTCTTTTCGATGGAGAAGTTGAGAAGGTCGTGGTTCCGGGGGCTATGGGAGAGTTTGAAATTTTGGACCACCATGCGCCTATCATTTCTTCATTGGAAAAGGGGAGGGTGATTTATAAATCACCTGGAATCGGAGAAGCTCAACTTGAAATCTCAGGTGGCTTTGTTGAGGTTCAAAAGAATGAAATTCGTTTGTGTGTGGAATTGTAAAAAGCATTGGGTGGAACGATGGCTGAATTAAGAACGGCGAGTAGGAAATATCTCAAACAGACTGTAGAAATTGTCTTTGGTCTGTTTTTATTGGAGTTACTTGCTTACCAACTATTCAATGCAGAATTGCGGTTAACTCCCATTCTTGTCAGTATGTGTTTCGCTCTCGTTGTAGAGATAAGCGACGCATGCTTGTGGCGAAGGATAGGAGATAAGGCAGACGAGACAAAAGCAACCTTTTTTATGGCTGTTTCCGGTTTTAGATTTCTGTTTGCTTTATTACTGCTGTTTATCTATTATTTGGTTTCCGATCATGAGGGAATGGTTGCCTTTTTGTTGGCTTTCGCTCCTTATTATCTGGCCGTATTGTTGCATCATTCCATGTTTTTTTCCCATTTACGTAATAAACATTGACCACCTTTAATAAATGAAATTGATGATAAGATGAAACAAATAAGATCCATACTTCTTTTATTGGCTTTGATGTTACAGCCTTTGCAATCCATGGCGGCGCATCATGGTGCAGAAGGAGGAGAACTGAATATTTCGGAAATAGTGTTGAGTCACCTGTCGGATGACTATGAGTGGCATATCGTAACTTATGAAGATAAGTCTATCAGTATTCCATTGCCGATTATCGTAAGGAGTTCTGCAACGGGGAGCTGGAGTTTTTGTACGGCAGAGACTCTACCTTCAAATTTCTTCTTTGACGAGTCACATCATGGAAAAATTTACGAGAAACTACCTAATGGAAGCATGACACGTCCGCTTGATTTAAGTATAACTAAGACCGTTACCCAGATTTGGATCGTTGTTTTTGTACTATTGGGAATCTTTGGTTACTGTTCTCGTTGGTATAAGAATAAGGATAAGAAAAGTAGTGCGCCCCGAGGTTTTGTCGGTGCAATGGAGATGATAGTTATGACGATAAATGATGATGTTGTGAAATCGTCAATAGGTGAGAAGCACTATAAACGCTTTGCCCCTTATTTGCTTACTGTATTCTTCTTTATTCTGACGGCTAACCTTATTGGGCTTATTCCCATTTTTCCTGGTGGTGCCAATGTGACAGGAAATATCAATATAACTCTGTTCTTGGCCTTGTGCTCTATGCTGGCTATAAACGTCTTTGGTAATAAGGAATATTGGAAGGATATATTCTGGCCACACGTACCCGTCCTTTTGAAATTCCCTCTTCCACTGATGCCTGTAATTGAGCTGTTCGGTGTGTTCACAAAACCTTTTGCGTTGATGATTCGTCTTTTCGCCAATATGATGGCGGGGCATGCCGTTATCTTGAGTTTCACTTGCGTCATCTTCTTAGGATGGTCGATGGGTGTGGGCTTTGGTTTGGGCCTCAACACCTTTAGTATTATCATGCTTTTGTTCATGAATTGCTTGGAATTGCTGGTGGCTTTTGTACAGGCTTACGTCTTTACATTATTGAGTGCAGTATTTATTGGCTTGGCACAGCAGGAGCATGAAGCGTAAGTGAAGGGAGAATGATAATGGGACACCCCATGGCTTACTTTTAATAATTGTGAATTTAGCGATTGAATAGAAATAATTAAGATATTAATAACAAATAAAAACGTAAAATTATGATGATTTCAACTTTATTGGCGGCTACAGGTTTGGCTCAGCTGGGCAGTAGTCTTGGTGCAGGTATTGCAACAATTGGTGCAGGTTTGGGTATTGGTAAGATTGGTAGCAGTGCCATGGATGCAATTGCCCGTCAGCCTGAAGCTTCAGGTAAGATCATGGTTAATATGATTCTGACCTCTGCTTTCATTGAAGGTTGTGCCCTGTTTGCCATTGCTGCTTGCGCATTTATCATTAAATAAATATAGAAGACTATTCGAATGGAGAATTTGCCATCAATATTGACGCCTGATCTTGGGCTTCTTTTTTGGATGCTTGTCGCGTTTCTGGTGGTCTTATTCTGTCTGACTCGGTTCGGCTTTCCTGTAATCATTAAGATGGTTGATGAAAGAAAGGAATATATAGACGAAAGTTTGAGTAAGGCGCATGAGGCTTCAGAGCGACTGGCACATATCAAGCAGGAAGGTGAAGCTCTCCTGCAAGAGGCACGAGAACAGCAGGCTAAAATAATGAAAGAGGCGGCTGCCACCCGTGATGCCATCGTAGGACAGGCACAGGAAAAGGCACATGAAGAAGGTGCCAGAATTATTTCTGAGGCTAAGAAACAGATAGAAATAGAAAAGCAAAGTGCTATACGAGAAATCCGTACTCAGGTGGTTGAACTCAGTGTTCAGATAGCCGAAAAAGTCCTTTCTGAGAAGTTGTCAAACGACAAGGCTCAGATGGATTTGATTGATCGATTGTTGGATGACGTTTCTCAAAGCGAAAATAAAGAATAAAATTTGTAGTTTATGGATTTAGGTGTAATATCAGTTCGATATGCTCGTGCCTTGCTGAAAGCTGGTTTGGCAGACAGGCAGGAGGATGAACTTTACAGAGATATGCAAATCCTATCTCAAAGTTTCTTCGAGGTGCCTGAACTGAAATTTACGATAGATAATCCTATGCTCCGGAAGGATAAAAAGCAGGCTGTTTTAGAAATGGCCTGTGGACCTAATGTAAGTCTACTTGCTAAGCGGTTTATTGGCCTTGCTCTGAAAGAGGATAGGGAGAATGCCTTGCAATTCATGGCTGCATCGTATATAACTCTTTACAGGAAGTATAAGAGTATTACCCGCGGTAAACTTATTACAGCCACTGTTGTCAGTCAAGAGATGGAACTCAGGATGAAGCAGTTGGTGGAGAATAAGACAAAAGGTTTTGTAGAATTTAATACGGAGGTAAATGCAGATATTATAGGAGGCTTTATCCTCGAGTACGATACGTATCGTATGGATGCCAGTGTTAAAAGTAAACTTCGTAAAATAGTAGCAGAACTGAAGAAATAATCATTTGTTAATAGAATATAAGATGTCTGATAAAATTAAACCAAGTGAGGTGTCTGAGGTTCTTCTCAAAGAACTCCAGAATATAAACAACGGTGAACAGTTTGATGAGGTCGGTACCGTGCTTACCGTAGCAGATGGTGTTGCCCGCGTCTATGGTCTCCGCAATGTTGAGGCGAGTGAGCTGCTCGAATTTGAGAACGGTACGATGGCTATCGTCATGAACTTGGAGGAAGACAATATCGGTTGTGTGCTTCTTGGTCCAACTGCTGGTATTAAGGAAGGACAGACAGTAAAACGCACGCATCGTATCGCCTCAATACGGGTAAATGATAACTTCTTAGGTCGTGTTGTCAATCCTTTGGGGCAAGCTATAGATGGGCTGGGAGATATTGATTTGACGGAATCGTTTGAAATGCCGTTGGATCGTAAGGCTCCGGGCGTAATCTATCGTCAACCGGTGAAAGAACCTTTGCAAACAGGTTTGAAGGCAGTGGATTCCATGATTCCTATTGGTCGAGGTCAGCGCGAGCTCATTATCGGTGACCGCCAAACAGGAAAGACGGCTATAGCCGTTGATACTATCATTAACCAAAAAAGTTTTTTTGAAGCAGGAAAACCTGTTTATTGTATCTATGTAGCCATCGGTCAAAAGGCTTCGACAGTTGCTGCTTTGGTACAGACTTTGAAGGAACATGGAGCGCTACCTTATTCAATCATCGTTAGTGCTACTGCAGCAGACCCTGCTGCCATGCAGTATTATGCACCTTTTGCCGGTGCGGCTATTGGTGAATATTTCCGTGATCGTGGACATAGTGCGCTTGTTGTATACGATGATTTATCTAAGCAGGCAGTAGCTTATCGTGAGGTTTCGCTGATTCTTCGTCGTCCTTCTGGACGTGAAGCATATCCTGGTGACGTATTTTACCTACATTCTCGTTTGTTGGAGCGTGCAGCACGTATCAATAATCAGCAAGAAATTGCTGAGCAGATGAACGATTTACCTGCATGTATGAAAGGACATGTGCGTGGTGGCGGTTCACTGACGGCCTTGCCAATTATTGAGACGCAGGCCGGTGATGTGTCCGCCTATATTCCTACAAATGTAATTTCGATTACGGATGGTCAGATTTATCTGGAAACGAATCTTTTTAACCAGGGGTTCCGTCCGGCTATAAACGTTGGTATTTCTGTGTCTCGTGTAGGTGGTTCGGCACAAATCAAGAGTATGAAAAAGGTGGCCGGTACTTTGAAGTTAGATATGGCGCAGTATCGTGAATTGGAAGCGTTCTCTAAATTTTCAAGCGACATGGATGCTGTAACGGCAATGACGTTGGATCGAGGCAGAAAGAATAACCAGTTGCTTATTCAGCCTCAATACAGCCCAATGCCCGTAGGTGAACAGGTTGCTATTCTTTATTGCGGTGTACATGGACTGATGCATGAGGTTCCTGTTGAAAGTGTTCGTGATTGCCAAAGCCAATTCTTAGATGCCATGCGTTCTTCTCATGCGGATATTATTGAGAGTTTGGCTGAAGGTCAGTTAACTGATGATGCAGTGAAAGCTATTGAGGCCACAATGGCTAATGTTGCAGGACAGTATAAGCAATAATCAATAAATGTGATAGATAATGCCGTCATTAAAAGAAATTAAGACACGTATAGCTTCAGTAAACAACACTCGTAAGATTACGAGTGCTATGAAAATGGTAGCTTCAAGTAAATTGCATCATGCGCAAACAGCCATACAGAATATGTTGCCCTATGAAAATTTACTAGAGCATATTTTGAAGTCTTTTCTTGTTACGGTACCTGAACTTCAGAATGAGTTTCAGATCAAGCGGGAGATAAAGAACCTGGCACTTGTAGTTTTTACCAGCAATAGTTCGTTGTGTGGTGGTTTTAATAATAATGTGCTGAAGTTGCTGCAGACTACTATTGATGAATATAAGGCTGCTGGTGTTGAAGGCATTGTCATATATCCTATTGGTCGTAAGGCCGAAGAATATGTCAAAAAACGCGGATTGCATGTTGCGGGGAGTTTTTGGGCATTGGCAGATAAGCCCAATGCCGGTGATTGTGCATTGATTTCTCAAGAATTGAGGGAGAAGTTTGTTGCTGGTGATGTGGATAAGGTAGAGTTAATCTACCATCACTTTAAATCGGCAGGTAGCCAAATCTTAACGCGTAGGACATTCCTTCCAATAGATCTTACTACAGAGAATATTGGATGCGAGAACGACAGAGATCTTTCAAGTAATGTCGCAACAGCTAAGGCACAGGAATATCTACGCAAGCGCAAGGCGGGTGAGACAGAACGTGTGCCATCGACAGTCCATGTGATTAATGATAATTTTATAGTGGAGCCTAATCTGGATGCTGTCTTAAGTTCTTTGATTCCTAAAGAGCTGAACTTGCAAGTCTTTACAGCCTTGTTAGACAGTAATGCTAGTGAATATGCCGCACGTATGGTTGCTATGCAAACGGCTACGGATAATGCTGATGAATTGCTGCGCGTACTCAATTTGCAGTACAATAAGAGTAGACAGCAAGCGATTACAAGTGAGTTGCTTGACATAGTCGGCGGTACTGTGAATAATTGATTAATATTTTCTTCTTTATAAAATAAAAGGCGGACCCTATGTGGTTCGCCTTTTTTGAACAATTTGAAAAGTTTTACTATCTTTGCAAAATGATAAGGTTCAATGATTTAATACAAAATTCTAATAATATCAACAATGGGAATATTCGGATTATTTAATAAGAAAAAGAAAGAAACTTTAGACCAAGGATTGGAGAAAACCAAGCAGAGTGTTTTTGACAAGCTGTCTCGGGCCATTGCTGGAAAGTCGAAGGTTGATGATGACGTGTTGGATAATCTGGAAGAGGTCTTGATTACTAGCGACGTCGGAGTTGATACGACATTGAAGGTGATAGAGCGAATCGAAACCCGTGTTGCAAAAGATAAATATGTTTCTACTTCGGAGCTTAATAATATTTTAAGGGAAGAAATCGCTGCTTTGCTGGCTGAAAATAATTCAGAAGATAATGATAATTGGGATTTGCCCAGCACTGGTGAACCTTATGTAGTCTTGGTTGTTGGTGTTAATGGTGTTGGTAAAACAACGACAATCGGTAAGTTGGCACATCAGTTTAAACAGGCAGGCAAGCTGGTGTATTTAGGCGCCGCTGATACTTTCAGGGCAGCTGCCGTTGAGCAAATAAGCATTTGGGGCGAACGAGTAGGAGTTCCGGTTGTGAAGCAGCAGATGGGAGCTGACCCTGCTTCTGTCGCTTTTGACACCTTGCAAAGTGCTAAGTCAAATCATGCGGATGTAGTTTTGATTGACACAGCTGGTAGATTGCATAACAAGATCGGGTTGATGAACGAACTGAAAAAGATTAAAGAAGTTATGAAAAAGGTACTACCCGCTGCACCGAATGAAGTCCTTTTGGTGCTGGATGGAAGTACAGGGCAGAACGCTTTTGAACAAGCTAAGCAATTTTCGGCCGTGACGAATATTACCTCTCTTGCGATAACAAAGCTCGATGGTACAGCCAAAGGAGGTGTGGTAATTGGTATTAGTGACCAATTAAAGGTTCCTGTAAAGTATATTGGGCTTGGAGAAAAAATGGAGGACTTGCAATTGTTCAATAGAAAGGAGTTCGTTGATTCTTTGTTTAATAAATAAAGATAATTGATGAAAAAGAATCAAATAGATATTATAACCATGGGATGTTCGAAGAATCTTGTTGATAGCGAACTTCTTATGAAGCAATTTGAAGCTAATGGATTTCAATGTACACATGATAGTAAAAAAAATCAAGGTGAGATTGTGGTTGTAAACACTTGTGGTTTCATAGAGTCGGCGAAAGAAGAGAGTATCAATACTATTCTTGAATTTGTAAATGCCAAAAACGAAGGCAAGATAAAAAAGCTTTTTGTAATGGGATGCCTCTCACAGCGATATAAAGAGGACTTGGAAAAAGAAATCCCCGAGGTAGATAAATTCTATGGGAAATTTAATTATAAGCAGTTGTTGAATGATTTGGGAAAGGCAGAAATTCCTTCGTGTGATGGTGTACGTCATTTGACAACCCCACGTCATTATGCCTATCTCAAAATAGCAGAAGGTTGCGACCGCCATTGTGCTTATTGCGCAATTCCTATTATTACCGGTAAACATGTTTCAAGACCTAAAAAGGAAATTTTAGAAGAAGTAAGGTCGCTGGCAGCTTCCGGTGTTAAAGAATTTCAAGTGATAGCACAGGAACTTACTTATTATGGTGTAGACATAGATGGCAAACGTCATATTGCCGATTTAATCCGTGATATTGCAGATATTCCAGGTGTGAAGTGGATTAGATTGCATTATGCTTATCCTAATCAATTTCCTTTGGATTTGTTAGATGTAATAAAGGAGAAAGATAATGTCTGTAAGTATCTGGATATAGCTCTCCAGCATATTTCTAATTCAGTGTTAGCTTCTATGCATCGTAATGTTACCAAGGAAGAAACTATTGAGTTGATCAGACAAATCCGTGCTCGTGTTCCTGGTATACACATTCGCACGACGATGCTTGTAGGCTTTCCCAATGAGACGGATGAGGACTTTGACGAACTGATAGATTTTATAAAATGGGCAAGATTTGAACGATTGGGGGCTTTTGCTTATTCAGAAGAAGAAGGAACCTTCAGTGCTAATCATTATGCAGACAATATCCCAGATGAGGTTAAACAGAAGCGTCTTGATTACCTTATGGAAGTACAGCAAGATATAAGTGCAGAGCTTGAAGCCGAGAAAATCGGTAAGGTAATGACCGTTATTATTGATAGGAAAGAGGGGCTGTATTATGTTGGGCGCACAGAATTTTGTTCGCCGGAAGTTGATCCAGAAGTTTTGATACCTACAGGTGAGAAGAAGTTACGTGTAGGAAACTTCTATCAGGTAAAAATTGTTCAGGCAGAAGAGTTTGATCTTTATGGAGAAATAGTTTAGGGCTCAGATGAACAACAAAGAATATATATCAGAATTAGCTCAGCGAAGTGGTTATACCCAGGTCGAAGTACAAAAACTGGTGACGTCAGTGATTGAAAGTATGATGTTGGGCTTTGATGCAGGAGAAGATGTCATGATACCTGCATTCGGTACTTTTGAGATAAAGAAAAGGTTGGAGCGGGTGGTTAATAATCCCTCTACAGGTTTAAAAATGTTGGTCCCACCGAAACTGATTCTGAGCTTCAAACCTAATGCTTCTGTTAAAGAACGATTGAAAAAAGGAAGGAGACAGAATGATTAAGATAAACGATCTAATTCAGGATGCTGCAAAAAAGCAGGGGCTATCTAAAGCTGAACTAGAGAAGTTCGTTTCTTTGATGGTAGATGTTCTCAATGAAGGCCTGCAAGCTGATCGACTCGTGAAAGTAAAAGGGCTCGGAACTTTTAAAGTTGCCAGTGTAAGTGCTCGTGAAAGTATAAATGTAAATACAGGAGATCGAATTACCATTGAAGGGCGAGATAAAATTTCGTTTACACCGGAAGCCACCCTACGCGACTTTGTAAATAGTCCGTTTGCTCAATTTGAAACGGTAACTATAAATGAAGGAGTTAATCTAGATGCTCTTATCAGCTCAGAAGCCGAAAACGTTCCAACAGAAGATTTGCAAGATGTCGCTAATATGGCTGATGCTCAAGAAACAGCAGCTATAGTAAAGCAAGAAGACAACTTTGAAACAGAAAATAAAGGTGAAGTTAGTGATGAAATTATTGAAGAAGAAAATCTTCTTTGTAAACTTCCTAAAGAATTAAAAACTTTTGGTGCAGATGAATGTATGATAGTGGAAGATTTGAATGAGGGTAACGATATCAACATGCCTGTTCTTGCTGAGGACCCAGAACTTGATGAAACTTTGCCGGTAACAGACAGTGTTAATGTTACCCAAAAGCAGAGCATCGAATCTAAACCGCCTATTCAGAATGAAATGCATACCTCATCTTCACAACGCTCTTTAAGACACATGATTGCTTTATTATCTGTATTGTGTTTGGTTTTGTTGTGTATTTGTGTTGGAGAATTTTATTATATGTTTACACAAATCGATGAACGTAATCAGCGCATAGACGATTTGATGACCAAAATAATCGATAGTAAAAAGGCGCCTCATGCTGTAAAGTCACAACCTATTAAATACGAGAGTGTCAAGCCTTTGGTTGAAAAAACTTCTGTTGTTACGGGAGAGCAGAAAGAAAAAAACAAAGACGTGCAAGACCCAAAAGTACAGACTTTGAAACAAAAAACATTCATGACGAAGTCTGTGGATCATCAACTGGATAGGAAACCGCAAAAAAATGATATAGAAGAGAATGATTTTAGCGCATTGAACAATCGTGATGTTAGAGTTCGAACGGGTGCTTATCGTATTGTAGGTGTTCATACGACAGTTATCGTAAAGAAAGGACAAACACTTGCTTCTTTGAGTCGTTTATACCTAGGTCCTGAGATGGAATGTTATGTAGAGGTCTTGAATGATCGTAAGACTGTTAAAGCGGGAGAACTTTTAAAAATTCCTGCCTTGAAACTGAAGAAGTCTCGATGAGGTCGTTTCTTATTTTGGAGGATACTTTTCATATAGTAATATAGATGTATAGTTGAAAATCAATAACTTACAATATATATGTAGCAATGGTTACCACAGACAAGGTTTTTAACTTCGTTCAAGGAAACTCCTGAAATATTTTGTATGTTGGATGAGTTCTGCTAGAATTTACATGCCGAATTTACTAGTCGCCCCTTAAAAAGTTGCTTTAAGCGAGATACTATTTACCTATGCTCTCTCGCTTAAAGCAAATTTTTAAGGGACGACTAGTTATGCTGTTTAAGTTTTACTGGGTAGCAATAATTTGAAATAAGAACACTTTTTATCCCAAATCGGTCATTAGAGATTTCTCAATCTTGATTTCTAATGCCCGTCATTAGAAACTTCTGTTTGAATACTCTTGTTTATCAATAATTTACTAACTTTACCACGCAAAAGCTTTGGCATTATGATGCGTAACTATGATATAAAGTTTGTAAATAAAGAAATAACTCCATTCGGCGGTTTATCCTTGTTCTTAAAGATGCTTGAAAAATGCCATTTTGATGAGCATTTAGCATCGTGTTCTCTTCCTCATCAAGGGTCAAACCGTGGCTATAAGCCCATACAGATTATCCTTGGTTTGTTTGCCGGTGTATGGTGTGGTGCCAACTGCTTTGGTCATCTTGATGTGGTACGTTATGATGCAGCGCTTTGTAAGCTTCTTGGCTGGGAACGTGGTGCTGACCATCGTGCATATCAACGTTATTTCAACAAGTTTTCCCAAGCAATCAATCAACGCGTATTCAGTGAGCTGTTCGAGTGGTTTTTCTCTGAGTTGATTTTTGATAATTATACGCTTGACTTTGACTCTACCGTCATGGTGCGTGAGGGAAGACAGGAAGGTGCTGTCAAGGGATATAATCCCAAACGTCCCGGCAGACCGTCTCATCATCCTTTGCTGGCTTTCATATCAGATGTCAGGATGATTGCTAATTACTGGCTGCGCCCGGGCAATACTTCCGCAAGTACCAACTACCTTTCATTCTTGGAGGATACGCTCTCAAGGCTTCACAACAAGAAAGTCGGTTTAATCCGCATGGATAGCGGCTTCTTCTCCGGGGATACCATGAAGTATCTCGAAGACAACCGCTTACCATACATTATAGCCTGCCGCTTCAACAACCGTATTAAGTATAGTCTTACCCATGAAACGGCATGGGTGGAGTTAACAGATGGGCTGGATATATCCGAAACAACCTATCAGTCAGACAGCTGGGAGAAGCCCAGGCGTATCATTATGGTGAGGCAGGAGATAGAGAAACGCCCTAAGGCGGCAGGAAAGCAGATCAGGCAGCTGGAGTTGTTTGAGGATGAAGAGGACTTTGGCAAATACCGATACAGTTGCTATGTAACTAACCTGACCCTGCCTGCCAAGGTTGTCTATGACACATACAGGGGAAGGGCCGATTCTGAAAACAGAATCAAGGAACTCAAATATGACTTTTTGTTGGACGACTTTGTCTCACACAACTTCCGGGCAACGGAGGCTTGCGGAAACTTTATCGTCATGGCGTACAACTTCATGTCACTCTTTAGGCACGCATTGATAAACTCCGGCAAGAGGCAGTTCCTGAAAACTATACGCTATGAATTGTTATCCACGCCCGCATATTTGGGAAAGATAAAGGACAAGCATATTCTATACTTGGCAAGGTCGCTCAAGACAAGGAAAGCCTTTCTAAACATATGGGAAAAACTAAAGGATTTCTCTATGCCATACAACACAGAGAAGTCCTAATGACCGATTTGGGTTTATAAACTTTTACGCGAGTTCGGGTTAATAAAGTCCTTTTAAAAGTTGGTAATCTCGTTAGCTTTTTGCAACTTTATAGTTGATTATCAATAACTTACAAAGCAACTAAGCGATGATTACCAAAGACAAAGTTATAGAA
>CAUURC010000048.1:0-21332 GCA_963547405.1 uncultured Prevotella sp. | reverse complement strand
AAGTCATCGTTCTCTAACATAAAACTATTTGTTGAAGAAAGTCTCTCAAAACAGCAGAAAATAGCTTCCATTCTCTCCACCTACGACACGCTTATAGAGAACAACAACCGCCGTATTCGCCTATTAGAGCAGATGGCAGAGAACCTTTATAAAGAGTGGTTCGTCCGCTTCCGCTTCCCAGGACACGAGAAATTGGAGAATGGTTTGCCAAAAGAGTGGACAATAAAAAGGGTTAAGGATTGTGTAGAACGTCTTCCCTTTGGTCGAACATATAAAGTTAAAGAATTGTATAAAGAAGGAAAGGTTATTGTAGTCGATCAGTCAACTTCTGATTATTTAGGATATCACAATGATGTACCTGCCCATTATGCGTCTTTTGAATCTCCAATTATCTTATTTGGAGACCATTCTTGTAAGTTTTACTTAATGACAAGAGACTTTTCTCTTGGTGAGAATATTATACCCTTTAAGTCAAAAGATAAAAACCAAGTAAATGAGTATTATTTGTTCTTTGCTACTCATAATTTGATTAAAACTGAGGAATACAAGAGACACTGGGGACGTTTTTCTTCAATGAAAATAGTAATACCTAAGATAGAACTTCAACAGAAATTTAATAAGTTGATTAGAGAATATGAAAAGATGAAGAGATATATGTATTCACAAAACACCCTTCTCACTCGTCAGCGCGACCTTCTTCTGCCCCGTTTGATGAGTGGTAAACTCGAAGTAAAACCATAAACAGATACCTTTATGAAATCATTCATTAGCGAAGACGACATAGAACAGAGCATTTGCAACAGACTCTCGCAACCCGAATATGGGTGGGAACGCATAGAATGTAACCCCAAAGTAGCTGCACAAGACGATGTTAGCACTACTGGGCGTGGCTCTTCGGCAGAGTGTATTCTGCCCGAAGTGTTCTTAAATGCTTTGAAACGAATGAACCCACAAATAGATATTGAGGTTTTAAAGCAAATAGTTCGCGACTTCAGAAGGGACCACACAGCCACCGATATGGTGGACACAAACTACAAGTTCTACAACCAAATACGCAACGGAATAAAGGTTAAGGTAAAGAAAAACGGCAAGGAAGACTTCAACATTGTACGGCTGATAGACTTTAACAACGTTGATAACAACGACTTTCACTGTGTAAATCAGATGTGGATAAAGGGCAAATTCCGCTACCGCCGCCCCGATATTCTGCTGTTTGTGAATGGTTTGCCTGTGGTGTTTATCGAACTGAAGAACTCCACCGTAAAAGTTGAAGAGTCGTATAACAAGAACCTTGTGAGCTATCGGAAGGACATTCCGAACATATTTGCACTGAATCAGATATGCGTTTTATCGAACGGTTTGCAAACAAAACTGGGTGCATGGAACGCTGGTTACGAGTTTTTCTTTGAATGGTTGAAGGTGAACGACGAGAAAGAACAAACGGACAGAGAACAGATTGCCAACTCGCAGCTATCAATAACCCGCCTTATCGACGGTCTTTTACGCAAGGAACGCCTGCTCGACTACATCGAAAACTTCATCTTCTTCGACAACAAACGCACCAAGATTATAGCCAAAAACCACCAGTATCTCGGCGTAAACAACCTGATGAAGAGTGTGGAACGCAGAGAAGAACTGAAGGGAAAGCTGGGCGTTTTCTGGCATACGCAAGGCTCGGGCAAGAGCTATTCGATGGTAATGTTTGTGCGAAAGGTGAAACGAAAGCTGCACGGCAACTTCACCTTTCTTATTATTACAGACAGAGAAGACCTCGATACGCAGATACACAAAACCTTCGTTCGCAGCGAGGTAATAGGCAACAAGGAAGAGTGCCAGCCCAAAAATGCAGCCCAACTGCGCGAGTTTCTCAGTGGCAACAAGCCCATGGTGTTTACGCTGATACACAAGTTTCAGTACGACAAAACAACGAAATACCCCATTCTTTCCGACCGAAACGACATATTCGTGCTGGTAGACGAAGCCCACAGAACGCAATACAAGCAGCTCGCAGAGAACATGCACACGGGCTTGCCCAATGCCAACTACATTGCCTTTACGGGGACGCCGCTGCTCGGGTCGAAGCGTCTGACCAACCAATGGTTCGGCGACTACGTGTCGGAATACAACTTTGCGCAAGCCATAAAAGACGGTAGCACCGTGCCGTTGTACTACAGCAGGAGAGTGCCCGAGGTGGGACTGGAAAACAATTGGCTGGACTCTGACATCGACAGAATTGTGGAAGAAGAAGACCTGAACGACCGAGAGAAAGAACTGTTGGAGAACTCTTCTGCCCGAATACTGGAGGTTATAAAGCGCGACGGCCGTCTGGAACGCATCGCAAAAGACATTGCCTACCACTTCCCAAGGCGGGGATTTCTGGGCAAGGGCATGGTGGTGAGCGTGGACAAGTACACCACTGTGAAGATGTACGACAAGGTGCAACACTACTGGAACGAGGAAAAGAAAGCACTGATGAAGGAGCGCAACGCTGCCAAAACACAGGAAGAACGCGACAAACTAACGGCGCGGCTCGACTATATGAACAAGGTGGAGATGGCAGTCGTTATCAGCGAGGACGCCGACGAAGCCGAAAAGTTCAGCGCACAGGGGCTGAACATAGACCTGCACCGCAAGAAGATGAACGAGATTTCGCCAGAAGGAAAGGACATAGAAGACCGATTTAAAGCCGACGACGACCCACTCTGCCTGGTATTTGTTTGCGCCATGTGGCTCACAGGCTTCGATGTTCCGTCGCTGTCTACCCTCTATTTGGACAAGCCCATGAAGGGACACACCCTTATGCAAGCCATTGCGAGAGCCAACAGAGTGTATGCTGGCAAGCCCTGTGGCGTTGTGGTAGACTACGTGAACGTGTTTAAATACATGCAGCAGGCTCTGTCCGACTATGCTTCTGATGGCGACGAGGACGGCGGCGACTACCCAGCAAAGGACATAGAACAGCTGATACAGAACATCGACGCATGTATTGCAGAGTGCGAAACCTTCTTGGAGAAGCTGGACATTCGGCTCGACAAGATTATCGACGAGGGCGATACGCTCGACAAAGAAGAGCTTTTGCTATTGGCATACAACAAGATTCTGGAAAAAGACGAGTGGAAAAACCGATTTAAAGTAATGAGCAACCTGCTATTGAACCTATACGATGCTGCCAAGCCAGAGATATTCGAGCAGGGCTGGTACAACGAAAAGTTCGCCCTGTTAGACTATCTGAACGGCTTGTTCTGCAACAGAATAGACGACGAGAAGCTAAGAAGGGCTAAGCAAAAGATGTCGTACACGCTGGACGATAGCGTTACGGCAATGGTTGCGGAGGATATGCCGCAATATAGTATTCATCAAAGTAAGGTGATTGACTTGAGTAAGCTGGATATAGAGAGCATCCGCAAGTCTATCAGTGCAACACCTTATAAGTCAATGGAGATTGGTAACCTCCGCACCATTATAGAAAATGCATTGGAACAGTTGATTAATAAGAACTGTACCAGAATGCCGTTCTCCCAAAGATACAAGAATATCATCGATAACTATAATGCAGGTGGTACGGAAAATGAAGATTATTATGAGAAGTTGCTGCAACTGATTGATGAACTCAAAAAGGAGCAGGGACGGTCTGCGGATATGGGATTAAAGGAAGAAGAACTTGAAATCTACGACCTCCTTATCCAAGGTAGAAAACTAACGAAGGAAGAAGAAAAGGAGGTTATCCTCGCTTCTAAAAACCTTTATAACAAGTTGATGGAGGAAAAAGAAAGTCTATTGGTCGTTGATTGGTATAAAGACCCACAGCCTAAGACAAGGGTACTGGGACTTATACAGCGGTCGCTCGACAAGGATTTACCAAAAACATACGACAGAGAGGTCTTTTCGAATAAGACAAATCTGTTGTTGAATCACTTTGTAGATATGGCTATACAGGGTTATGGCTGGGTGTCATAGTTTCAGACAGGATGTTTTAACCTAAATCCAGACAGAATACCTGTTGCCAACAAGCACAAAATATAATATACAAAAATCCCCCGAAAGCCTTTGTTCAACTTTCGGGGGATTTCTCTATGTATAAATATTAATCGTCATCTTTCATTTCTTCTTCATGCTCTGCGATTAGCTTAGTCTGAATTTCATTGGGAACAAGCTCGTAACTAGCAAACTTGGTTGTAAACGAAGCACGTCCACCGGTGATGGAACTTAAACTAATAGAATAATTAGCCAACTCCTTTAATGGAATCTTTGCTTGCAGCTTCTGATAACCCGCTTCGCTATCCATTCCCATAATCAAAGCTCGTCGGCCTTGCAAATCACTCATCACGTCGCCCATGAAATCCGAAGGCACAAATACTTCGAGATCATAAATAGGCTCCAGAATCTTCGGGCCAGCAATCTTAAACGCGTCCGCAAAGGCATGTCTTGCCGCCAACATGAAAGAGAGTTCGTTGCTATCTACAGGGTGCATCTTGCCATCATAAACTATGATGCGAACATCACGGGCATAACTTCCTGTCAACGGCCCATGTTCCATACAATCCATGACTCCTTTTAAGATTGCAGGCATAAAACGGGCATCGATTGCGCCACCAACAACAGAGTTGATAAATACTAATTTACCACCCCATTCAAGGTCTACAACTTCTTTACCCTTGATATTCATCTTAAACTCCTGATCACCGAACTTATAGGTAACGGGGTCGGGCATGCCCTCAGCATAGGGTTCTACTATCAAATGTACTTCACCGAACTGTCCTGCTCCACCACTCTGCTTTTTGTGGCGATACTCAGCCTTCGCGCTCTTTGTAATCGTTTCGCGATATGGAATTTTGGGTTCGTCAAACGTTACATGCAACTTCTCGTTATTCTCCAAACGCCATTTCAAAGTCCTCAAATGGAACTCTCCTTGACCATGAACTATTGTTTGACGCAACTCTTTCGATTGTTCAACAACCCATGTCGGGTCTTCTTGCCGCATTTTGAGAATCGCCGCCATCATCTTTTCTGTATCTTGCACATTGTCTGCCTTGATAGCACGGCTATATTTAGAATTAGGATATTTGATAAAATCAAATCTCCATTCTACATCTTTTTCATTCAGCGTATTGCCTGTTTTAACATCTTTCAACTTCACGGCACAACCGATATCACCTGCCATCAACTCGTCTACAGCTATACGATTTGCACCTGCACAAGCATAAATTTGTCCGATTCGCTCACGACTTCCACGATCCGAATTTACCAAATCGTCTCCGGCCTTAACAGAGCCACTCATTACCTTAAAGTAACTAACCTCACCGATATGTGGTTCCATACCCGTTTTGAAGAAGTACAAACTTTCTGGGCCTGCAGCATCTACGGAGATTTCCTCGCCTCTTGTATTATGAAGCTTTGGCATTTCACTTACAAAAGGCACAACATTACCCAAGAATTCCATCAAGCGCTGCACGCCCATATCTTTTCCTGCACAAACGCAGAAAACAGGGAATATAGAGCGTGTAACCAAACCCTTGCGAATACCTTCTCGCATTTCATCTTCTGTTAAAGTCTCTGTTTCGAAGAACTTTTCCATCAACCCTTCATCATTTTCTGCCGCAGCTTCCACCAAAGCCTTATGCAATTCCATGGCCTTATCAAGCTCTTCCGCAGGAATTTCCTCGCGTATGGGTTCTCCTCCATTAGCATTCCAAGAGAGCTTTTTCATGATTAAAACGTCAATGATGGAGTTGAAATTAGGACCTGTCGATACCGGATATTGCACTTGAATACACTTCGGTCCATAAATATCCTGCATCGATGAAACGATGGTGTCAAAATCACACTTATCCGAATCAAGCTGATTAACAAGAAATATTACAGGCTTTTGGAGTTTTTCTGTATACCGGAAATTATTTTGTGTCCCGACTTCTGGACCATATTGCCCATTAATAACTATCACAGCCTGATCCGTAACATTCATAGACGTGATGGCTCCACCGATAAAATCATCACTTCCAGGACAATCAATTATGTTTAATTTTTTATGATTCCATTCTACATGGAAAATTGTTGGGAAGACAGAATAACCATACTCAAGTTCTACCGGGAAGTAGTCACTAACCGTGTTCTTAGCCTCAACACTACCCCGGCGCTTAATGATACCAGCTTCAAATAACATACATTCGGCAAGAGTTGTCTTGCCACAGCCCGCACTGCCAAGTAAAGCAATGTTCTTAATTTCATTCGTTTGATAAACCCTCATATCAAAAGATTTAAAGTGTTAGAATTATTGTTCATGGTAACAGCTAACTGCTTTAATTCACATACAGCTGTTGTCTTTTGTTGTGGTCTAAGATACAATTTTACGTTTATATCACAAAGAATTTGTAAAAAAAAATGAGACTTTTAAAACATATTAGTAAATTTGTATGATTTTTGTTGACTACTTTTATTTTTCACATTATATAAATGGCAGGTCTATACATCCATATTCCTTTTTGCGCAAGTAGATGCATATATTGCGCCTTTTATAGCACAACGTCTCTCAAACAGATAGATTTATATGTAAACATGTTGTGTAAAGAAATGGAATTAAGACGAAATGAAGTCGACATCATTCAGACCATATATATAGGTGGAGGTACTCCAAGCCTCCTGTCTCCTCAGAACTTAACGCAGATATTTAGCCAAATTGCTACGTCTTTCAATTTATCGAAGAATACAGAAATCACCATCGAATGTAACCCAGATGACATTACTCCAAATTTCGTAGATATCCTCTGCGCATTGCCCATCAACAGAGTTTCAATGGGCGTCCAAACCTTTGACAATAATCGTTTACGCTTTTTACACAGACGACATAGCCAACAAGACGTTTATAATGCTGTTGAGTATTTACAAAAGGCTAACATCTGTAATATCAGCATTGATCTTATTTTTGGTTTTCCTAATGAATCATTAAGTGATTGGGAAACAGATATTGACAAGGCTCTTTTGCTCAATATCCAACACATATCTGCTTATAGTCTGACGTATGAAGAAAATACTGTACTTAACAAACTCAAAGCCAGCGGCTCTGTTTCCGAAATAGAAGAAGAAATTAGTATAAAAATGTTTCAAAAACTGATACAACGACTCAAAGATGCAGGTTTTGAACATTATGAAATCAGTAATTTTGCCAAAAGAATAACAAGAGCAGATGGCACGACATTCTCACATCGTTCCCGCCATAACAGTAGTTACTGGCATGCAGTACCCTATCTAGGGATAGGGGCAGCAGCACATAGCTACAATGGAACAATACGAAAATGGAATGTGGCAAACCTGAAAACATATATAGATAGCATCAACCAAAGCATACTACCCTACGAAATGGAGTCTTTAAATGTTGAGACACAATACAATGATTGTATAACAACAACATTACGAACGAAGGAAGGTATTGATCTTGGTCTACTCAACAAGAAATACGGCAAGCATTTATATCAGTATCTCCTACACGAAAGTGAGCAATATCTAAATCGTGGTCTGCTGGTTATGCACAACAATCACCTTGCATTAAGCCAACAAGGAATCTTTGTCTGCGATATGATAATGGCAGACCTAATGTATGTATAGGTAACTATCTAAGCATTGTATCTCAGAATAATTGTTTTCGGATAAATCTTATAATTTTGCAATCCAAAATGAAATTAGCAGAAATAAATATGCAGAATCAATTTTCACGTACTCAGCTTTTATTCGGCAAACCAGCTATAAACACCTTAAAAGGTTCTCGTGTCGCAGTTTTTGGTATCGGAGGTGTCGGAGGTCACGTTGTTGAAGTTTTAGCGCGCAGCGGAGTCGGTGAGTTAGATTTGTTTGATGACGATCGTGTTTGCCTTAGCAATATCAACCGCCAACTATGCGCACTTTTATCTACAATAGGAAGATATAAAGTAGATGTTGCCGCAGACCACATCAAAGACATCAATGAATGTTGCATTGTGCACAAACATCAGATGTTTTATCTACCCCAAAATGCCGATTCTGTAGATTTATCTAAATTTGATTATGTTGTTGATTGCATCGATACCATAACAGCCAAACTTGAACTTATCAAACGCTGTCACGTACTAAACATTCCTCTAATTTCCTGTATGGGAGCCGCTAACAAAATTGATCCGACAGCTTTCAAAGTTTGCGATATTAATAACACAGAAATGGATCCCCTTGCGAAAGTGATAAGAAAAAAACTACGCAAATTAAATATCCCAAAACTAAAGGTAGTTTGCAGTAATGAAGCTCCCTTACCCCCCATAGAAGATTCAACCCTTCCGTGCAACATTCAACATTTCCGTACAGACAAAGAAGAAAAAGTATATACTAACCGCAGAGTACCCCCTGCAAGTAATGCCTTTGTTCCTGCTGTAGCTGGACTTATCGTTGGTGGTGAAGTTGTAAAAGATCTGATTCTAAAAGCGCACACTATGCGCATCCCCCCAGAGGAAGCAACAAATAATATATATGCACAAAAAGCGACAGAAAAGGCTCTACTTCATGACGCAAAATATCAAGAATTAAAAGCAAACAAAGAATAAAAAACTCTTAACTCCGAACTTCAGGGTGTCCCAAAGAATAAAAACGAGGAAAATAATCTCGCAACTTTATAAAGTTCTGATTGGAAGTGTAGTAATATAATGTTGCCTATTATTGCATATAACGCCAAAAGAGCCACGAAAGTTCTTTTGTGATTTATAAAAATATTGCTGTCCGATAAAATGTGTACTTTAGCCATGTTATTGAAGTCTTGACGAAGAAAATAAAAATAACAAAAAGGGCTGAAATCCTCGCTTGGATTTCAGCCCTTAACTTTTTATATAATGAAAATGTTTACCGGACAACAATAAAAATTGTTTTACTGATTATCAGAGATAAAACAACTCTTAAAGGACAAGTACTTATAACGATTCACATTGCTTAAGCCACAAGTCACAGACTGCGTCGCTGGGCATACGCCAGTCGCCACGAGGACTCAGGCTCACGCTGCTGATTTTGGGACCATCGGGCAGACACGAGCGCTTGAACTGCTGGCTGAAGAAGCGGAAATAGAAGGTTGTAATCCAATGCTTGATGGTGGCAGCGTTATGTTTACCAACGAACGCATGGCACGCCAACATGTAGATTTTACGAGGACTAAAACCGTAACGAAGCATATAGAAAAGGAAGAAATCGTGCAACTCATACGGGCCGACAAGGTCTTCCGTCTTCTGTTGGATATGACCATCGATATCGGCTGGCACCAATTCAGGACTGATTGGCGTGTCCGCAATGTCACGCAAGATTGCGGCGGCATCCCCTTGCAGCCAGGAGGTGGCCGCATAGTTCACCAAACAGCGGATGAGCGTCTTAGGAATACCCGCATTGACGCCATACATGCTCATGTGATCGCCATTATAAGTGGCCCAGCCCAAAGCTAATTCAGACAAATCTCCCGTACCAATGACAAGCCCATCCAGCTTATTGGCAAGATCCATCAGTATCTGTGTACGTTCGCGAGCCTGCGCGTTTTCATACGTTGCGTCATGTTTGTCCATGTCGTGGCCGATATCTTCAAAGTGCTGTATGACACTCTTGGCTATATTGATCTCCTTAACGGTTACTCCGAGGTCAGCCATCAGTTTCAAGGCATTGTGATAGGTGCGGTCGGTTGTTCCGAAACCGGGCATGGTAACTCCAATGATACCCTTGCGATCATAACCCAACTTATCGAAAGCACGTACACAGGCCAATAGAGCTAAAGTACTGTCAAGTCCTCCGCTGACACCTAAAATAACCTTATCGGAATGGGTGTGGAGCATACGCTTGACCAAACCCATCGACTGAATACCGAAAATAATTTCACAAGTATTACCCATGTCATCATCATCAGGCAGGAACGGCATAGGCGAGATGTAACGGTCAAGTACAAATGGCGTGGAATCGACGCTCAGACAGTCGATGACAACTGCTTCGGTAAGGGCTTCGTTGGCATCGGGACGCTGTGCGTTGACAAAGGTGGTATTCATCTTTCGATTAGACCGTAGGCTCTCTATATCGACTTGGGCGACAACGATTTGGCTGTCAATCATGAACCGTTTGCTTTCAGCCAACAACGACCCATTTTCATAAATTAAGGCACTGCCGGCATAAACAACATCCTGTGTACTCTCGCCAAAACCGCAACTGCTGTAGATATAACCCGTAGCCGTGCGGGCGCTCTGCTGAGCCACCAAACTTCTCAGATACTTGTGCTTACCTATCAGTTCATCACTGGCAGAGAGGTTGAAGATAAGATCAGCTCCGGCCAAAGCCAGCACGTTGCTGGGAGGTGTAGGTCCCCACACGTCTTCACAGATTTCAACGCCAAAAAGGGCTCCATCTGCCGTGTGGAACAATTGTGGGCTGGAGGTCACCATGACCCGATTGCCGGCATAACGGATTTCTCGCGGGCGCAGATCCTGCGCGGAGGCGAACCAACGCTTTTCATAAAACTCACTGTAGTTGGGCAAATAAACCTTGGGGACAAGCCCAAGCAGTTTGCCACGCTGAATGACGGCCGCGCAATTCAGTAGCAAATCACCCACCACAACCGGCAGACCGACAATAGAGATGACATTCAGCTGGCGGGAATAGTCGAGCAGAGCCATCATCGCATGCTCACAAGCATCGATGAGAACTTGCTGACGGAATAAATCCTGACAAGTGTAAGCCGTAATACACAACTCCGGAAAAACGATAATCTCTACACCTGCATCCTCGGCCTGTCCCATCAGGGTCTCTATCTGCTGCCTATTATACTCGCAATCGGCGACGCGAACAGCCGGTACGGCACTGGCGACTTTAATAAATCCATACTCCATAATAAAACCGATATTAAATTATTTGATGGTTACTTGTGTGGCGCCATACCCATATTCCTGGAAAGAGGCGTCCTGATAATTATATTTCTTGTAACGATAATGAAGGTCATTGATGATAGCGTGTCGCAAAACGCCCTCGCCTTTACCATGAATGAATACTATTTTCTGTCCCTTCTTGCCAGCATAAGCCGCCAATATTTCTCTGAACTTCTTCAACTGATAGTTCAGAATATCAACAGACTGCATGCCCGCAGTTGAGTCGAGCAGGGCTTCTACATGCAAATCAACAACTACGACATCCTCATCACCACGCCTTTTGGTGATAAACGGATTTCCCTTTTTACCAGGTTGTTCATAGCGACGAACGTAAGAGTCGGCCTCGGGAGCCGAAGATTCGTCGGACACATCGGTCGTATTGGGCGCGAACATCTGCTGCTTGAGACGCTTGGCGTCGATGACCAATGGTTTAGCCGGTACATCGTTAACAACGATATCGTAGAGCAACGCAGGCTGTTCAAAAAACTCATTGGGTTGGAATGTATGCAACTTATAGAATTTAACCGGGTCGATACGAAATCGAGCCTCGAGCAAAGGCTTGAGAATAAAGCTCTTGTCCGTCTTGTAAGCAATCATCTGCACGGCCACCTTGCCCAGTTCATTGAGCACATCACGGCCAAACTCCTCAATAAAGAGCTTGGTATTGGGTTCGAGTTCACCATGCGCACGAAGCGTCCAGCTATTACCCTCGGCCGCCATATAAGTGTAATGGCAATAATAATTGCTATCGTTGACCAGATAGGCTTCGAATCGCGTATTGGTAACCTCCTTGACATCGACGGGCACAAAGGCCAGATAGGCTGAAAGCGCATTGCCTCCCTTGCGTTCCTGTGCGGGCCGCTGGAAAGCGATTTCTCGATCAGAAGGATCATCCTCGTCCACCTCCTGCGCCATTTCATCCGTCCCGTCACGTAGCATGGCCTTCACGCTACGCTGGTCGTTGCCCGATGCGGGGGCGGCACCAGGCTGTGATTTGCCTAACTTGCTTTCAACGATTCGAGACGTACTATAATCATCCGTATTGACAACAACAACTTCATTGATGGCCGTAGGAATCCTGAATCCATCCTCGTCTTCTACCAACACGATGTTTTTTCCCTGGAAACCAGCAACCTTCCCCCCACCCGTTTCACTAAGAAATCTTACTTGATCACCTATTTTCATATAAATATTTTAGTTTAGATTTTATGGAATGAGCAAAGAACTGTCGCCATAACTCAGGAAACGGAAGTCATGGGACAAGGCGTAATCGTAGATTTTGCGCCAATCGCTTTTAACAAAAGCACTGACCAAAAGGAGTAGCGTGCTCTTAGGCTGGTGGAAATTGGTTATCAGCATCGTAACGATCTTATACTCATAACCCGGCACAATGATAATCTGGGTGCTGCTATGAAGGGCCTCAAGCCCATTGCGATCGAGCCAATCCATAATATTCTGAATGGCACGGACGGCACTAATGCCTTCGACCATGCGCCCATCACGCCCGGCCTCGTAGGGGGCCCACTGATTGACATGTAGTTCTTCTTCCTGCGCCTGAGGATGATGTTCCAAATAAATGCCCATATAATAAAGACTCTCGAGAGTGCGAACGCTCGTTGTGCCGACAGCAATGGTACGGCAGCCACGCTGCAACAGTTTTTCCAAACTGCGACGATGGACACAGATGAACTCCGTGTGCATCTGGTGACCGTCAATCTCTTCAGACTTTACGGGCTTGAACGTGCCAGCCCCAACATGCAGCGTAACTTCCTCACGATCAATGCCACACTGGTCGAGCGCTGCCAAAACATTGTCTGTAAAATGGAGACCGGCCGTAGGAGCAGCAACACTTCCTTTCACCTTAGAATAGACCGTCTGATACGTAACCTTATCACTCTCTTGCGTTTCGCGGTTCAAATAAGGAGGAATGGGCAGCTCACCCACAGCCTCGAGGATCTCGGCAAAGCTCACTTGGTCGTTGTCCCAAGTAAAATCGACCCAATAATTAGTACCCGACTTGCTTCCCAATGTCGCATCTTTACCCTCATTGCGCCGGGCACTAAGCGTCAGCCGATGACCTTTGATTTCAAACTCGCGCTTAAGTTGACCCTCCTTCCATTTTTTCAGATTGCCAATCATGCAAAGCCATGAGCATTGTCCGGAGGTCTGAAACATCAACTCATAATCCGTTGGAGCTACCGGTTCCATCAAAAAAATCTCGATTAAGGCACCCGTTTCCTTACGAAAGTGCATCCTTGCCTGAATAACACGCGTATTATTGAAGACCATCAAAGCTCCTTGGGGCAAGTAATGAGGTAGTTGAAAAAACAGATCATCGGAGAGGTTGCCGCGATTATAAATCAACAATTTGCTATGGTCGCGCTCCGCAATGGGAAATTTCGCAATGCGGTCGTCAGTCAAAGGATAATCAAAATCACGAATATGAATATGTCTTGTTTCCATATTGATATGCAAGAAAGAATAATGTATGATTAAAGAAGAACGAGTGACAGGAAAACGGAACCGAGAAACAAAAAGCTCAACACCGCAAGAATAATATCAACATCGTTCAGATTGTATCCGGTAAAGGTGTACTGGGTAGAAACGTAGGTGGCATGGGGCGTCACCATCGTATAGAAATAAAGATAAGCACGATAGGACAAATAGCCGACAAGTCCGCCAAACAGGATACCGACAAGAATGTCGGAAGGATAATGCATACCCAGATACAAACGGGTATAGCATGACACTGTAGCCCACAAGGCTAATCCAACAATGAGTCGCCAATCTCGAATGAGGAAGCTAAAGAAAGTTGTCAACGAACAAATATTGGCTGCATGGGCAGAAAAAAAGCTGAATTTCTTGTCGAAAACTCCAGGAACCGTATCAATAATATACCTCAACGACGGCTCATTGCAAGGACGTAGCCGACCAACAAGCGGTTTGACGATTCCATCGGTCACACCATCGGCAACAAGAATACACAAAACAGCTCCACCCAAAGCCAACATAATCTGTGTCATCGTTTCATTATTCTTCACAATGACATAAAACAAAGCCAGATAGAGAGGTATCCATAGCCATCCGGATGTTAAGGTCGCCATAACCTCATCCATAAAAACAGAATCACTCCCATTCAGAGCCAAGAGCAGATCCTGATCCCATTTCAAGACTGTAGACTGTTCCAAATTGCGTATTTTTAAATTTCCTCTATAGAGTTTGCGGGAATCCAACCCTCCCGACCGTCACCAATTATCACCAAACGCCACCCCGGCATGGTCTTATCCTTGACCTCTACCCGCGTCCCTTCATGCAAAATAAACTCATCGGACGAAGAGGCTACAGGAGTTTTCTTAATGGCAACCGAAGAACTGATGACAACAGCTCCCGTTCGATTATCGTATTGCCGCTTCTGTTGCCATGCAAACAAATTGGACAACAGGAACAGCACAACAAAGAATCCAGCTCCGAAAAATCCTACTTTCCGAATGGAAGACGTGGAGCTAAACAGATATACCAGCAAAAGAACCACAACGAGACATATTGAACAAATGGACATTGAAGCCCAGCGGTCTACGCTTATATAATTGACAATAGCCTTATACCATGTGAAAAAAAACATTTCGTTGGCTGGTACAATCTTATCTATAGTCTTGCTACGGGCAAACTGAAGATTAAAACGAATATCACCATTCCCGGGGTCCAACATCAAGGCGCGCTCATAGTTAAGCACGGCCTTCGTTATATTATCCGTGCGATAGTAGGCATTGCCAAGATTATAATACAACTCGCTACTTTCACCGGCCTTCAATAAACTCTCGTAGTCCTTGATGGCCTGTTGATAATTACCTTTCTTATACTCTGTATCCGCATTCTGCTTGGTTACAGCCAAAGAAGAAGCCGACATTGTCAGGGCAAACAGCAGAAGAAGCAACCTTGCACTCCCCTTACGAGAAGAACGTTTATGGTGTCTCATCACTTCTTCTATATTCATGATGGCAGTCATGGCACTTTCAAAAGTTCGGTTCATATTACCGGCTGCGTCTCCGGGGGCATAGCGTGCAAATTCACACTCATCCAACGCATTGATAAATTTATGGATTGTTTCTTCATCAACCTTGTGCCGAGTTAAATTCTCAGAGATATTATCACGCGACAACTGTTCAACAGGCATACTCAACTTATCACTCACATAGCCCCATAAAGCATGCAAAACCTCATCATAAAATTCACTTTGCTTACCTGACAGCATTAAGCCATGGGCCTTGCGAAGCCTGCGAGTAGCGATCTTGTTAGCCTTCTTACCACGCATTTTCACGACATCCGCATTGTCAATAGCACGCTGACGGAAAATAATCAATAAGATAATGAAAGCTATTAAAGGTAAAATATTGGCCAATATATATGCTAATGAACCAAAGAAGAAATCATTGGAGGCATGTTGAGCCGTATTCGTCTCATGAATGCCACGTATATCATCGTCAGCATTAGACGTGAGCTCTGCTGCCTTACTTCCCGAACCTCCACCTTTCGCCACCTTAACAGTAAAGGGTTGCGTCTTGGCGGTACGATAAGTATTTGACGATGTGTCATAATAAACAAGCTCAACTCCGGGTATAGTATAGTTACCTTGATTCTGCGGAACAGTCAGATAGTCATAAACCATATTTCCTTCCAAACCTTTGGTGGTCAGTTTGGTCTTGTCTGTCACCTTCGGGGCGTACTTGTCAAAATCTTTTGGAAAAAGAACTACAGGCTGCTTGATCAGCTTTAGATTGCCAACTCCGCCGACAACAACACGAAGTTGCAAAGGATCACCGGCTTTAACTTCTGTTTTGTCAAGCGATGCGGAAATATTAAATCGCCCTACTCCGCCTGAGAAATTGGCCGGACGTTTAGGCAGAGGATCAACCTGTAAGGAAACACCGGGTGCAATAATTTCTCTCTTCACTTCAACATAGCCTGAACCTCCGTTGAAAAAAGCCTCAAAAGGATTGACATTTCGATTCTGCTGAACTACAATTCCCTTAAACGTAATACTCGGAATCTGAAGTTTTCCCGTCATCTGCGGATACATCACATATTGACTCCAAGTAACACAACGGTAAGGCCGCCCGTTAACATTCTCAACATGAAAACTCTTCTGCTGTGGCAATTTGACCTCCTGAGTATGGAATCCTGTAAGATCTGGCATTTTACCTTCCAGTTGCGTGAGTTCAACCAAGGTGTAAACCTTGTAGGTTAGCAAAATAGGCTCTTGCTCATGAACACGGCGTTTACTGGCACTAACCTTAACAAACAAATCGTTACCAGTAATAGCTGAGCCGGCCGAACGTGTACGAGAAGATTCATTATCATGATGCATCGAAGGCGCGCCGCCACCATTTTGCGCTTGGCCTGCGACAACAATTTTAACGGTTTTGGATTTGATTTTCCGACCATTGATAACTGCATGAGCTTCCGGAATGACATAAGAGCCATTCTTATTTGCGTATAAAGTATAGGTAAAAGTTATGGAAGAAGAACTGGAAGTATGGCCATTCACCATCTGATAGCTCGATTGCTGTGAGGTATAAGGGCCCGCAATAACTTCCAAGCCAGAAGGAATATTACCAACCCTGAATTCATCTACATTATCTGTATTGACTATATATGACAAACGGAAATTCTCTCCCGCAGATATACGGGCCGGAGCCGACACAGATATTGATTGAGCCTGTAGAAGATTATATCCGCAAAGGAAGCAGATAATGAACAAACTATAATATTTATAAATAGACTTCATCCGATAGCAATCTCATTATTGAACAAATAATTGTAATCACCAATTCTTTAGCAACTTGCGAGAACGTGGTGCCGACATTGCCTTCTTGAGCCGTTGTTGGGTGTTTTGCTCCTCTTGCATAGCGGCATTGAGCAACTGCTCCGCATTATCTTTACTCATTTTCTCTTGCTGAAAAGGCTTATTCTGCGGCTGTTCTTTCTTATCTTTATCTTGCTTTTGCTTATTGTCCTGCTTATTATCGTCCTTTTTATTCTTGTCTTGATTATTGTTCTTAGACTGATTGTTCTGCGGTTGATTCTTTTGCAGGCGTTTACACAGAGCCAGATTATAACGAGTTTCGTCGTCAGAAGGATTATTGCGCAATGCTTCCTTGTAAGCCTCTATCGCTTCACGATACAGCTGATGGCGTTGACAGATTACTCCGATATTATGATAGGACTTGGATTTGCGCAACTTGGCCGTCTCCAACTCTCCTGCGCGTTGATACTGTACTGTAGCCAAAGAATCCTTTTGCTGTTGCATTAGGGCACAACCTAAATTATAAAGTGCCTGCGAATTGTGGCTGTTTTTAGCCAAAGCCTTGCGATACTCTACCTCCGCCTTGGCAAAATTCTGCTGACGGAAGAGTCGATTGCCCGTTCTTATATAGTGACGATCAGACTGAGCCATCGCAAACAGGCTGCCTAATGAAACCAAAACAAGTAGCATACTGAATCTCTTCGTAAAAAGATGGAGTTTGCCGGTCAAGGGGTTACGGGCTTCCATTAAACAAACTTCCATGATTAATAATAAGATCAAAATCAGCCCAAAAGCCTGAAACTGCTCGTTATACTCACTATACACAACACTGCTGGACTGTCCACTCTGCAATTTTATCAACTCATTGTTGAGCTGTTCCTGTGCCTTACTTGTATTATCAACATGGATATACTTACCTTTACCTGCTTGGGCTATTTGTCGACACATATCCTCATTCAAAGCAGACATGACTGTTTGTCCTATATTATCCTTTATATAACCACCGTCTCCATCTGGAATCGGTGCCCCTTTGGTACTTCCAACACCCAAAACGAATACATTCATTCCCTTCTTGTGAGCAGCTGCAGCCGCTTCAAGGGCGCCTCCCTCATGATCTTCACCATCTGTTATGATAATGATAGCTTTACCCACTTTATCCTGTTGTGTAAAACTCGCCATCGACAACTTAATCGCCCGAGCTAAATCTGTTCCTTGAAGTTGAATGAGCGAAGGGTCAATATTCTGTAAAAACATCTTTGCTGAAACATAATCACTTGTGATTGGCAATTGAACAAAAGCGTCACCTGCAAATACAACAAGTCCAATCTTGTCATTCGTAAAGTGATCCACAAGATTTTCTACAAGCAACTTACTTTTAGAAAGCCGAGACGGGGCAACGTCTTCGGCCAACATCGAATTACTGATATCCAATGCAATAATCGTTTCTATGCCAGAACGCTTCTCATGACTGATCTTCGTTCCCATTTGAGGACGTGCGATCATAAATGTCAAAACAGCCACGGCCAATAATAATATTCCCAACTTGACCATGGGACGATACTTTGATACATCCGGCATCAAGTGCTTCAAGAGAACCGAATCGCCAAACGCACGCAACTTCATCACCTTACGGCGCCAGCTGATAAAGTTAATGACCAACAAGAGCGGAATCGTCAGCAATAACCAGAGATATATAGGATCTTCAAATCTTAACATACCACAATATATTATGGGATGCGCTTCAAAATGGTCAAGCGCAGCAGTAATTCAAATAATAATGTGATGAGTGCCATTACCGCAAAGGGTTGATAGGCCTCATATCGCTTAGAAAACTTCTTAACATTCATTTTGGTTTTCTCAAGCTTATCAATATCTTTGTAAATCTGTTTCAGCTGTTGCGTGTTCGTCGCCCTATAGAAAGTGCCATCGGTTGTTGTCGCGATATCGCTGAGTGTCTTCGTATCTATCTCAACAGGGATATTGACATACTGGACACCACCCGCAACAGGCATCGGATAAGGAGCAACCTTATTGGTTCCCACACCTATCGTATACACGCGTATTCCCAGACTCTTAGCTATTTGGGCTGCAGTCATCGGAGAGATGTCGCCCATATTATTACTGCCATCTGTCAAAAGAATAACAACTTTACTTTTAGCCTGTGAGTTCTTCAATCTGCTTACGGCATTGGCCAATCCCATTCCCACTGCCGTTCCATCACTAATCAAACCTCGGGCCGCAATATCCGTCCGAACGCCTTGCAGCATATTGATGAGCGATGAGTGGTCTGTTGTCATAGGACATTGTGTAAAGGCTTCACCCGCAAAAATAGTCAAACCGATATTATCATTGGGACGATCTGAAATAAATTCTGTGGCTACGCTCTTAGCCGCTTCAATGCGGTTAGGCTTCAAGTCTTCGGCCAACATTGATGTCGATACGTCCATAGCCAACATGATATTGATTCCCTCAACCGACTTGTTATCCCACGAATTACGTGTTTGAGGACGAGCCAGCACGATGACAACCAGGACGTAAGTGACACAACGCAGAAACATGGGCAAATTGATCATGCGCATTCGCCAACTCTTATACCCAAATCGATAGGCAAAAGTATCACTAAACCTTATGGTTGGCTCGCTCTTTTTCCGATAAAGGAAATACCAAAGAATATAAGGTATCAGTAAAAGAAGCAGTAAAAAATATTCTTTATTTGCAAATTCCACTTTACGTTTCTTTTATAAGTTAACCTAATATCTGATAAAGATACCAAAAAATAGCCAGCATAATACAAATTATCAGTGCTGTAGATATCAATAACAACGTTTTTATCGTAATTCGATTCTTTTGCGTCTTTTGTTCATCCAAGCTCAATTCTGGCACAATGCGCTCCTCTATGGACTGCTGGTCCAACTTGGTTTGATCAATAAAGTTAACCGCATTCACCAAGTTCAAATCATTCTCATTGATTAACGTTGAATATTTGGCAAACTTTACCAAATCCGCAGTCTGAAAAAGGCCCTTCAATTCGTCAATCATCTTTTGATCACCTGTCTGTCGCAAATTATAAATGATTTCCGAACTTGTCATTTCCATTGCGCTAAATCCAAATCGCTTCTGAATATATTGGCGTAGAATATCCGTAAGTTGCGTATAATAAACTTTCTGATTCTCTGCTGCTGCAAGTTTACCTGCCTTAATCTTTTCAATAGAATCCAAAGCTTCCTGATGCGGCGGAATATGACGAATTATCCGAACGTGGGCTATAATCGGCTTATTCTGTTTCAACCGAACAAACAGATAGATGGTTGCTGCACAAACAAATAACAACAAGACACTGAGTAAAAACGGCAACATCCATTCGCTTGCCAAAAACGGATTATCCTGCACATCTTTGGGAGGATAAAACTGATTGGGATGCACAGTATCAACATCAATCGTCAATACTTTCAAAGCCAAGGTTGCGCCCTGATACTGCTTTCCATTCACCTTAACTTTCAATGCCGGCAAAGGATACAAGTGTTCGTCGAAACTTGTCAACGTGTAAATCCGACTTGTTTTCGACAAACCATCAACATGAGTAGAATCTGTTCTTGTATCAATGACTTCAACCCCAGGCACCAGATAATGCCCTTTCTGAAGCTTTGGAAATACGATTTTTGCTCCTTGGGGGGCAGTAACACTTAGAGCCATATTCACTTGTTGCCCAATAAAAATTTGGACAGAGTCTATGACCTGCTCCACCTGAACCTGCGCATGCGCAGTGATGAATGTCAACAATATGAATAATATTGAAAATACTCTTCTCATCAATACACTAAGCTCTTTTCTTAAATAACAACATCAAGGCTTTGACATAGTCTTCGTCAGTAGCTATCGAAGTCCAGTCCACTTGACTTTTTCTAAATGTCTGACTCAATTGTTCCTGTCGTTCCATCCAATAGCGTGTATGAGCATGACGCAGTTTCTTTGAACTTGTGTCAATGATCATTTCATGACCGGTTTCTGCATCACAGACTTTCATAAGTCCTACATCAGGCAACATCTTTGCCCGCCGGTCATAAACCTGCACGGCAACCATATCGTGCTTCCGATTCGCAATCTGCAACTGCTTGGAAAAATCCTGCCGGTTATAAAAATCACTCAATAAGAATACCGTGCAACGCCGCTTCAACATCCGAGTCAAAAACTCTACCGATGCGGCAATATCCGTTTTCTTGCTTTCCGGTTTAAAATCGAGCAACTCACGTATGATAAACAGAATATGCCTGCGCCCTTTCTTGGGAGGAATATATTTCTCTATCTTATCTGAAAAGAAAATAACGCCAATCTTGTCATTATTCTGAATTGCGCTAAAAGCAATGGTAGCAGCTATCTCTGTAACCAGTTCACGTTTCATTTGGTGTGTTGTACCAAAGTCCAACGAGCCGCTCACGTCAACCAAAAGCATGGACGTTAATTCGCGTTCCTCCTCAAAGACCTTTACATAGGGCCTGTGAAAACGAGCCGTCACATTCCAGTCAATGTCTCTTATATCATCGCCAAACTGATATTCACGCACTTCGGAAAAAGCCATACCCCTTCCTTTGAACGCAGAATGATACTGGCCCGCAAATATATTTTGACTCAAG
>CAUURC010000047.1:0-21934 GCA_963547405.1 uncultured Prevotella sp. | reverse complement strand
TGCTTTAAAAGAAGACAAAAACGTTTCGTAACGTAAGCCTTATTTCTAATTCAGGTAGACCAATAGGTCTGTTTTACATACGAAAACCTAAATAGCAGCAAGATGAACAGGAATAGCCACAAAGAATACGATGCCGTCATTATAGGCAATAGGGTAAGCCATACTATCCTCGCGTATTTTTAAGACTCCACCAGAGCAGCAGACCTCAATAATTACCAAACATATATCTGAAAACTATTTAATACATCAAACCTAAATTATTATGTGGAACTTTTTGACACCTCCTGCGTATAAGGCAGAACAGACCGGGCCTGAAGCAGACGCCCGTTACAAAGCTCTTCGCTGGCAGGTATTCCTTGGTATCTTTATCGGATACGCAGGATTCTACATCGTTCGCAAGAACTTCTCGATGGCTATACCAATGTTGGCTCCTTTCGGATTCGAGAAAGGAGAACTCGGTATCGTACTTTCGATGAATGCCATCGCCTATGGCTTCTCTAAATTCATTATGGCCAGTGTGTCCGACCGCAGTAATGCGCAGCGTTTCCTGCCTTTAGGACTATTCCTTGCAGCTCTCTCTATGATGTTCATGATTGTTCCGGTGCAGTATATCGGCCCTAATCATAAAGGTTTGGCCATTATGTTGATGGCTGTTTTGAACTTCCTTGTAGGTTGGTTTAATGGTATGGGGTGGCCTCCGTGCGGTCGTGTGATGACCCATTGGTTCAGCATAAAAGAGCGTGGCACATGGATGTCAGTGTGGAACTGTGCCCATAATGTGGGCGGAGCTTTGGTCGGCCCGATGGCTGTCTATGGTGCTATTTGGTTTGGTAGCTGGTTCTATGGCACCGACGAACAACGCTATTTCCTTATCGGAACCTACCTTTTCCCCGCCAGTGTGGCTATCCTCGTCGCCATCATCGCATATAGTCTTATCCGCGACACGCCACAATCGTGTGGTCTTCCTTCTATTGAGAAGTGGCGCGGCGACTATGGCAAGACCTATAACGAGAAAGCTGAGCAAGTATTAAGTTCCAGTGAAATATTCAAAACCGTACTTTCTAACAAGTTCTTGTGGTACATTGCTTTCGCCAATGCCTTCGTGTACATGGTGAGATATGGTTGTCTGGACTGGGCACCCACCATTCTGACCGAACAAGGAATCGATATCAAGAATGCCGGTTGGGCCTACTTTGCATACGAGATGGCCGCTATTCCGGGCACAATAATCTGCGGATGGCTGTCAGACCGCGTGTTCAATGGTCGCCGTGCTCTGCCCACGATTCTTTTCATGGCTATCGTAGCGATCTTCATTCTTATCTATTGGCAGAATTTCGATAATATTAATGTCGTAATTGTATGTCTCATCGCGATTGGTTTCTTCATATACGGTCCTGTAATGCTTATTGGTGTGCAGGCACTTGACCTGGCACCGAAGAACGCGGCGGGCACTGCTGCGGGACTGACGGGCTTCATGGGTTACGTATTGGGTACCGCCTTACTGGCCAATGTGGTTATCGGCTACGTGGCAGACGCTGCCGGCTGGGGCTGGACATTCATTCTACTGATTGGTGCCTGCGTGATGTCAATCGTATTCATGGGGCTTACCTATAAAGAAGAACAATACCTTATCAAGAAAAATCAAAAGTAAATCAATCACATAACAATCTATCAATAAAATGGAAAAGACAGATGTTTATAGTTCATTAGGCCCACAACGAAAGAAATTTCTTAGCTGGCAGATGCGAACAATCTCAGTAACCATGATTGGCTATGCCATATTCTACTTCGTAAGAAAGAACTTCTCGCTGGCCATGCCCGGCCTGACAGCTGAATATGGTATCACTAACAAAAGCTTTGGTTGGATTATCTTTGCCAGTTCGCTGGTCTATGGCTTTTCACGCTTCATCAACGGCTACTCCGTAGACCGCGTCAAAGGGCGTATCATCATGGCATTGGGACTGCTGCTCTGCGCCGTTGCCAACTTTGCTTTCGGCTTCGGCGTCAACCTAAGTCAGGTTTTCACTGGCACAGAAAGTGGACCAGACTTCACGAGCGCGCTGATTCTAATTATGGGTATCACCATTATTCTGAACCAATATTTCCAAGGCATGGGCTTCCCTCCATGTGCCCGTATTCTGCCTCACTGGATTCACCCCGCCGAATTGGCTACAAAGATGTCAATATGGAATACCTCCCACTCAATAGGCGCGGCCTTTGCGGTGATTATCTGTGGCTATATCATGGGAACGATGGGTACTGACATGAGTGCCAACACGGAGGTTGTGGCTCGTATTACGGCTAATCTGACTAACAACGACGTGGCCAACGCAACCACACAGGCTCTGACCTACGCCGCGCATGTAGGTGCTTGGAAATGGTGTTTCTGGATTCCGGCTTGTATTGCCGTAGCCGGTGCCATCTTCATCTTCTTGGGTTTGCGCGACGAACCTAAAGACGTGGGATTGCCCGATCTGCCCGACACATCGCTGGGAAGCTACTCTGAAAGCATGAGTGGGAAAGCCCGCAAGAAGTTCGAGAGCATCATGGTATGGAAAAACCGCTGGGTTTGGACTTTCTGTATTGCTAATATGTTCGTATATGTAGTACGTATGGGTGTACTCGACTGGGGTCCCAAGTTCCTGACAGAGAGTAGAGGAATGGATATTTCCACAGCCGGATGGACCGTGGCAGCCTTCGAAATTGCCGGAATTGTGGGCACTCTGTTTGCCGGTTGGGCCACCGACCACCTTTTCAAAGGTAAAGGCCACCACATGTGTGTGATGTGCATGCTGGGTGCCGCCGCATTTATGACTATCTTTCGCTTCCTTCCACAAAGCGCAGACATTACGGTTACGGCTGCCGTTCTCATTGGAGCCGGCTTCTGTATCTATGGTCCACAGGCTCTCGTGGGTATCGAATTAAGTAAGCAAGCTACCAAAGAGGCATCGGCACGAGCCAATGGTATTGCCGGAATTCTAGGCTATATCGGCTCAGGTTTCAGTGGCTTGCTCGTAGGCTATGTAGCCGACATATATGGATGGACACGCGTTTTTGAAACGATTATCGTAGTCGCAGTTATCGGAATGTTTATCCTCATCTCGATGTGGCAGGCTCCCCGCGACGGCTACGCACGCAGTCAGCAAATCAATTACGACGAAGAATAAACAGCCATGACTCATTTTGACAAATACAGTTCGCCTCTATCAGCAGAAAAACTGATGGAGGCGTGCGCTAAAATCAAGCACGTTGCTCTCGACATGGATGGTACCATCTATCTGGGCAGCACGTTGTTTCCTTACACAAAGGACTTTTTGGCCATGCTCACTCGCCATGGTATATCTTACTCTTTCTTGACCAACAATCCTACAAAGAGTAGCAAAGACTATCTGGCCAAACTGGCCCGACTGGGTATTGAGGCCACCGAGGAACAGATGTACACCTCTTCGATTGCCACTATCGACCACATCCGTTTGAATCATCCCGAAGCCAAACGCCTCTTCTGCTTGGGAACACCCAGCATGCAGGCTGAGTTTGAAAAGGCAGGATTCATTCTTTGCGAAGACAACGCAGAAGACCGGCCTGACATTTTGGTCGTAGCTTTCGACACAACGCTGGAATATTCGCGGTTGTGCCGTGCCGCATGGTGGGCTTCAAAGGCTGATATTCCTTACATTGCGACTAATCCCGACTGGGTGTGTCCTACCGATGAAGATACTATTTTGGTTGACTGCGGTTCTGTTTGCAAGGCTATCGAAGGTGCGACAAAGCGACAACCCGACATCGTGATTGGCAAGCCGAACCCGAATATGCTCTATTGCATCCGTGATAAATACGGACTGAAGTCGGACGAAATTGCCATGTGTGGCGACCGCATCTATACGGATGTGGCCACTGCACAAAATGCCGGTTCTCTGGGAGTGCTGGTTCTGTCGGGGGAAACGACTTTAGAAATGTCGCTCACGTATGAGCGGCAACCTGACATTACGGCCCTCAACATTGAGGAATTCGGCAAACTGCTCCTGAAATCGCATGACCAATAAATAAGAAGGTGCTATTCTTATGAAACGACACAGAGAGTTTTGGAAATCTATCTACACGATTTTGCTTTTGTTTGTGATTAGCATTTTCGGGTGGAGTTCAACGTCCTGCTCTGAATCTGCGCCAAACAAACCAGACACACCAACCGATAAACACGGACAGGATACAGATATTCCTGACAAAAAGGGTATGACCATCAAAGGTAAAGTAACCTGCGAAGGAAAAGGTGTGGCTCAAGTAGAAGTGTCGGATGGCATCGAAGTGACGATAACCGATGACGACGGCGTGTACTATTTGTCTTCCAAAAAGAAATATGGTTATGTTTTCATTACAATTCCGACTGGTTATGAAGTGAAGACTAAACATGAAAACATGCCAGACTTCTTTAAGAAAGTGAACAGCATCAAGGCTACCGCTGTGGAACGTCAGGACTTTGAACTCGTGAAAACAGATAATCGAAAGCATGCCGTCATAGCTATGGCCGACTTTCATTTGGCCAACCGCACAGAAGACTTAAAGCAATTTGCTACTGTTACGAGGGATATCAACACCACTATCCACCAACTTCGTCGACAAGGATATCAGGTTTATGGCCTCAGTTTAGGCGATGAAAGTTGGGATCTCTTTTGGTATGATAATAACTTCGCCATTGCCGATGCTATGGAACAAACCAAAAAAATCGATGCACCTTTCTTCCATTGCATGGGAAACCATGACAATGACCCCTACTATGCCGATGACTGGTTGGCAGAAAAAGCGTTTATTAATTGTTTCCCCATATATTATTCGTTCAATGCGGGCAATGCCCACTACGTAGTTCTCGACAATATCGAATATCTGAACGATGGTGCAAGCCTGGGAAACATTGGCAATCGCAACTACAACACAACCATTATTAAGGAACAGATGGACTGGTTGAAGAAAGACTTGTCCCTCATAAAAGACAAAACACAACCTTTGTTCATAGCCTTTCATGCACCGCTCTATCGCATACCGGGTTTAGACGCGAAGGGAAACCAAACTTCAAAGTACAAACTGGACAATGCAGAAGAACTGGTGGCACTACTGAAAGATTACCAGAATGTGCATATCTTATCCGGACATACCCACGACAATTTCAATGTGACAGCACTTCCCAACATCCACGAACACAATACGAGTGCCATCTGCGCTACTTGGTGGTGGACCGGAAAGCTCACTTCTGGTAAACAACATCTATGTTGTGATGGGACACCGGGAGGCTACGGGGTTTATATATCTAATGGAAATGAGTTAGAATGGTACTATAAAAGCAAAGACTTTGACAAGGAGTATCAGTTCAGAACTTACGATATGAATCAAGTATATATAGGCGCAAACGATGTAAAAGGGAACACCGACATCTTTGCCCATTATGCTTGTGGATATGACAAGGCCAACCATAACAATGAAGTTCTGATAAACGTGTGGAATTATGATAAAGGATGGAGCATAGAAGTAATCGAAAACGGTAAAGAACTAGCCGTGAAACGAACGACAGGCTATGACCCTCTCCACGTATTAAGTTACGAAGCTCTGCGTTGTGCGGCAGGCAAGAAACCAACTGCTGACTTTAAAACGAGCAAGACGGCACACCTGTTCAAGGTGAAAGCAACAAGTCCCGCCTCAACTCTCTATATCAAAGTGACAGATGCTTTTGGACATATCTATAAGGAGGACATGATACGCCCCAAAGCATTTGGACTTGCCATGAAATAGCTCCGACCATAGGAGTTCCATGAATCAAACCATTATTATTGAAAACTTAATCAACATGAAACAACTATCTAATCTAAAACACATAATATTGTTGGGGCTCTTGTGGGGCTTTGCGATGTCTACCTATGCCCAAAATCAAATTAAGGGAAAGGTTCTTGATACAGACGGAACAACTCCGTTGCTTGGTGTCACGGTGAAACAAGTGGGTACCAAGGGTGGAACTATTACCGACATAGACGGCAACTTCTCTATCGGTATAACCGGAAAGGATCCTGTACTGACCTTCACCTATGTCGGTTATGACGCGCAACAGGTGAAAGTTGGTAACAAACGCCATCTCACCATCATCATGCATGAGGATACCAAAACCCTTAAAGACGTTGTCGTTACAGCCTTGGGAATCAAACGCGAAGAGAAATCTTTGGGTTATTCCGTATCAAAAGTAACTGGCGAAGATCTGACTAAGACCGTTAGTGGCAACTGGATGAATAGCATGAAGGGTAAGGTTGCGGGACTTTCAATGGTCGATGCCGGTACAGGCCCCATGAATTCAATGCGTGTCACCCTACGTGGCGACCACTCTCTGAACTATAGTAATAGTGAAGCTCTCTTCGTTGTCGATGGTGTTCCCATCAATTCGGGCACGGTTGCGACCGGTAGTGGTTCTACTTATGCCAATCAGGATGCGCCAGTAGATTTTGGTAATGGTGCCAGCGATATCAATCCTGAGGATATTGAGTCGGTAACCGTGCTGAAAGGCGCGGCTGCAACAGCCCTCTATGGTTCTATGGCTGGTAACGGAGCCATTGTCATTACAACCAAAGGTGGTAGTGGAAAGAAAGGATGGGGTGTCACGGTCAACTCTTCCGTAACCTTTGAAAAGGCTGGTTTTTGGCCCGACTTCCAAAAAACATACGGTCCCGGGTCTGACATGGGGCTCACGCCATTCGCTTTTTGGGATCTGACAGCTGACCAAACACCCGATGGCATAGCCGTAACCAGCCATCTTTCACGATATGCTTTCGGCGAGAAATATAATGCCTCGAAACTCCGCTATCAATATCTTTCAAAGAATTGGGATACCAATACCTACACACCACTGCCTTGGCAATATAATGAAGATTGGTACAAAGGCTTCTTCCAAACAGGTACGACCTACAGAAATAATGTCACGGTGAGTGGTGGTAACGGAAAAGGCACGACGGCTCGCGTCTCTTTGACGGATACCCGTAATGATTGGATTATGCCCAACACAGGCTATATCAGCGATGCTGTAGCCATGGCTTTCGACACTCCCATCAGTAGCAAAATCAAAGTGTCAAGCCGTGTCAATTTCCTCAACAAACGAAGCAATAACCTTCCCGCAACGGGCTACTCTTCACAAAACCCAATCTATGCGCTTGTCATGGGCTATACAAACCAGCCTGCGTCCGTTTGGAAAGACGAATACTTTGCGGGCAGATATAATGAAGAGAACTATCTGGCAGACGGAGCAAACGGAAAGAGCCTCGTTTATCGCTCAGATCAGCCATTGAATCCATATCGCAATGTATACGAAGAACTGAACATACTGAACAAGAATCGTATTTACGGCAATGTATCGCTGAATATAGAACTGACAAAAGGGCTTAATCTAAAGCTGCGTTCGGCACTCGACTTGACGGATCAGTGGCGTACACAACAGAAACCATTCTACACTTCGGGTTATCTACAGGGCTTCTATCGTGAACAAGTAAACCGAGTGTACCACATTGACAATGATTTCTTACTCAACTACGTAAACAACAAACTCGTCGGAGACCGACTAGGCTTCAGTGTTTCCTTTGGTGGTAATAGCATGAACTATAAGTATTACAACAACCGAGTGACCTTGAACAAGTTGCAGAACGACGGAGTCTACAATGTATATAATGTTCCATCGGGCTATAGTCCAGACGTTTTCAGCTACCGCTCCAAGAAAAAGGTGAATAGTTTCTATGGTTTTGCATCATTTAGTTGGGACAACACTTACTATTTAGAGTTGACCGACCGCAACGACTGGTCTTCCACGCTGAGTGCCGGCAATCGTTCTTACAATTATCCGTCGGTATCTACCAGCATTCTGCTCGACAAAGTGCTCCACATGAACAAAACTGCCAAGTGGGTAGATATGCTGAAATTCAAACTCTCTTGGGCCAACGTCGGTACCGATACATCACCCTACGCACTCGACCGCTACTACAATTCGACAAGCTATTACGGCGGTTATACTATCAGCCCTACGATTCCGGACGCAATGATTAAACCCGAAAATGAGGCAAGCTGGGAAGGTGGTTTGGAAGGAAAGCTCTTCGGTGGACGTGTCAGTTTCGATTTCACAGCTTACTCTACCAGCACAACCAACCAGATTGTAAATGTAGCAGCCGATCAAATCACGGGTGCGACGGGCTATACGATCAATGCCGGTGAGATTAGCAGCAAGGGACTTGAACTTACTTTGGGCTTTACACCTATCAAGAACCGCGACTGGGAGTGGCACGTGAACATCAACTGGTCTAAGAACTGGAATCGTCTTGAAAAGTTACAAGACGACTGGGACCCACAGACACCATACCAAACCGACATGGGAACCACCATCGGCAACCGCGTCTACGTGTATTCTTATTTAGGAAAAGAAATGTATCACCTTTATGGTGCAGGCTATAAGCGTGCGCCAAAAGGCTCTTACTATCTGGACAAAGACGGTAATAAGGTTGACTGCAGCGGCATGAAGATTATCAACAAGCAGGGTTATCCTGAACTCGACCGTAGCACACTGAAAGACTTAGGCAAAGTAAATCCGGATTGGACTGGCGGTTTGCATACGAATATCCGCTATAAGAACTGGAATCTCAGCATGTCATTTGCAGGCCAATATGGCGGCCATTGCTATTCGGTGACCAACTTTGCCCTCTCTTATCAAGGCAAATTAAAGAACTCATTGAAAGGACGCTACGATGGAATGGTAGTCAATGGCGTGCAAGCCACAGGCGAAGTGGGAGTCTACACTCTGAACAACACCGTCTTTGCCAATGCAACTAACTACTATAACACTTATGTTTGGAACCGCAACAACTGCGAAGAGAACACTTTCAGTACATCATATATTAAAATGAAAGAAGCTCGTCTCGACTATTCTCTGCCCAAAAAGATCTGTAAGCAGACCAAATTCCTGACCGATGCCAGCTTGGGCATCTATGCCACGAACCTATTCTGCCTCACCAATTTCCCACAGTACGATCCAGAAACGGCCATGGTCAATAATGGCGAAATCCACGCCGGTATTGAAACAATGTCGTTCCCAATGACCCGTACCTATGGAATCAACGTTAAACTTTCATTCTGATGAATCATGAGAACTATCAAATATTCTTCGATCGCCATATTGGCATGTGGACTAATGATGGCAATGGGGTGTACAGACAACTTCGATCAAACCAATACAAACCCTAACAAGATTACCGTAGCAAGCGGTAAGATGGCTGCCAGCTCCATGTTTGAACCGCTTCTTTATGGAGGTGCCAACTTCCTAACCTATTATAGTCTCAGCTGGAACAATGAATTAGCACAGTATGTAGCCTTAACGGGTAACACCTTGGGCCGTGTTTACAAATACGATATTGGCGACAGCAACTGGACTAGCGTGTGGAAAACTTACGCAAAATACGCTTCCAACGCCCATGAGATGCATCGTTTGGCAACGAAGCAAAGCAACAAACCGCTCGAAGCTGTAGCCCTGACCTTGAAAGTAATGTATATGGATGGACTGACCGATATCTTCGGCGACATCCCTTACACCGAAGCGTTCAAAGCAGCCGAAGGTGTAAAAACACCAGTCTTCGACTCACAAGAAGATGTCTACAAAGCAATGTTTGCAGACTTAGAAACTGCCAATAAGATATATGCTACTAACCCAGAAGTAAGCAAAGCCATCAAGCCACTCGATGGCATGTATAGTTTCGACATGATGAAGTGGCGCAAATTCAACAATTCATTATACCTACGCCTACTCTGCCGCATCAGCGGGCGTCCATCGACTATTGCCACCGATGGTAAGAACGTAACAGAGAAAATAAATGAGATTGTTACCAACGAAGCAAACTACCCCATCATCACTTCAAGTGACGAAAACGCTACCGTGAAATTCTCGGCCATTGCTCCTTATTACAGCGAACTGAATTCACAGGAATATACCAAAAATGATATCAACTGCTATCGCGCGACCAAGAATCTGATTACTCTTATGGTTGAAAAGAAAGCTGACAACGACAAGGTTGACATTAATATTGATCCTCGTTTACAAATCTTCATGCAACAAGCGAAAGTCGGTTACTGGTCTTATTGTGGTGTAAATATAGGAAACAGCGACTTTGGCGGTGGTGCCAACATGAATGCAACTACATTCCTGCGCAATAATGCTGACGAATGGTTCATGGATTACTCCGAAGTAGCGTTTATCTTAGCCGAAGCGGCGATGAAAGGCTGGATTAGCGGCGGCGAAGAGATTGCTAAAAAACATTATATCAATGGTGTAAAAGCATCCTTACAAAAGTGGTCTGACTACGGAATCGCTACCGAGATACAGAACCGCATCACCGAAGAAGCTGTCGAAGAATATCTCCAAACACCCCTTGCCTCTTGGGATAATGCCACCGATAAACTCGAACTGATTGCCAAGCAACGCTATCTGGCTGCGTTCATGGTTGGCATGGAGGGCTGGATAGAATACAGACGCACTGGCTATCCCAACCTCACGGTCGACGAATCGTTCATGAACGATGGTATTCTCCCCACACGTTTTGCCTACCCCAATACGACCATCGCTACCAATCGCGTAAATGCCGAAGCAGCTCTCAAGCGCATGGGAGGCAAAAACGACATGAAGACTCCTTTATGGTGGAGCAAGAAAGCAATCGAATTAGGTAAATAATCCTAAAACATGATACGTATGAAAACAAAGAACATATTTATATTTAGCGTGTTTATATTGGGATCACTCTTTGTAAGTGCTTGCTCAGACGACTCCAAAGATAGTGGCGACCCTTACTATACGTTCGATGGAAACATAGAAACAATCCATGTGGGAATCGATGGAATCGCGAAAAACAAGATGATACCCATCGTCATTCGCTCCAACAGAAGTTGGACTGTAAGCACTTCCGACCAAGACCAACAATGGCTTCATACCTTTGTTGATGAAGGCGAAGACGACGGAATCTTCTACTACTGGGTCGATGCCAACCCTTCTTTCAAGGGCCGCGAAGGATATATAAACCTTTATTCAAATGGGGACAAAGTAAAAGCAATTACCATTACGCAGGACGCAAGTGTACCCCTACTATCGTTTGTCAATGCCGAAGGAGGCTATACCGCACTGCCAACAGCTGGTCAGACCAAGATTGCCATCACCGCCAATATACCTTGGAAAGCTTCTATCGAAGCCTGCGACTGGGCAAAGATTGACTCTGTGGGAAAAGACACCGTCTATATCTCTCTCACAAAGAATACAGACGACAAGCGCAGCGTTGTCATCAGCTGCCAGGGCGAAGGAGAATTCAGTAGTATGACTTCGTCTACCACACTCACCCAATCGGCTCCCGGCATCATCCTCTTCGAACGGTTCGACTGGCTGCAGGAAGGTAAAGAAGATTATTATTATAACTATCCGGAAGTTAACTTCACCAAATGGAGTGATGGCGAGAAGGCTATGGGTTGGACTACATTAGGCGAAGCTATGTATGGCGGTCGTGGCTACACCAAGATAGGCAAGACCAACTATGCCGGCGACCTCGTTTCACCGGCTCTCACTGCCATCAAGAGCAGCACCAAAGCAAGAGTTTCATTCCAGTGTATCGGCTATATGGCCAGCAATGGAAAGAAAGATGACGGCGTGCTGAGCGTAGGTTTAATAGGGCCCGGCACCATTGTAGCCGACAAAACCGACAAGATTTCCATCGGCGGTTCTACCTATGACGTTGCCGTTTTCGACATCACCATCTACCCGGATTCGCCCAAGAACGAACATGGCGAGGGCTACAACCCATGGAATGAGCCTGCCAGCAAGTTCCAATTCACCATCAATGGCGCCACCGACAAAACCCAAATTGTCTTCATCGGTGGTCCTAAATGGGGGCGCGAGCTCAAGGGAATAGGGCAAGGAAAGAACCGTTTATTCTTAGACAATATCAAAATACAAGAGCAAGAATAACTTATAAACAGAAAGTCAAAGACTCTTTATCTGTTATTTTTCACAAGCCTGTTCTTTACGCAGCAAAAGGATAAGCTTGCGTTTTGCACAAAATACGCCTAAAAGTCATGCTTTTAACTTAACGTTTGTTTGTTTTACTTAAAATAAAAGAAAACAACAATACCAAAAGAATGACTCCATCATATTTCTATTATATTCGTATCGCAAAACTAAAGGACTCTTGCATCCACCCTGTTTATACCTAAGACTAAATTACAGCTTATTTTTATAAACTAAAAACAATTATTATGAAACATCTTCTCTATTCCCTTATTGGGCTGATGGCTGTCTCTACAGGAACAGCTCAGGCAAGTAATGTCATGACAAATGACAAAACTGAAGAAATTACAACAACAAATGTAGTGGCTGAAACGACAAACGTAGCCGCTACGGAGAATACCACTGGCGAAAAAACGGGCTGGGAAAAAGCGCTCGAAAAACTACCAAAGCTCTCTGGTTACCTCCAGACAGGTTATCAGTATAATAGTCTGGGCAACCACTCTTCTTCATTTCAGGCCAAGCGTCTACGTTTGATTGCCGATGGCTACGTAACCGACAATGTCAGCTTCCGCCTGCAGATTGAAGCATTCAATGGAATCTCCGGAACCACCAATGGACGCGGACAGAAGAACTTACAAGTAATGGACGCTTTCGCTACCATGAAACTGAGCGACGGCCTCAAGATCCGTGCGGGTCAGTACTATCTGCCTTTAGGCTATGAGAACTACGACACATCACCTGCAGCACTCGAAACAGTTGACTTCTCAGACATTTGCTATCGCATGGTATGCCGCAACACTTACACTTATGATTTCGTAGATTATGGCCGTGACCTTGGTGTAATGTTAATGGGTGACTTAGCTCCTTCTGGAAAAGGCTTCAACTACGTATCTTACAACTTGTCATTGAGCAATGGTTCATTACCAGCCAAAGACGATCAAAACAAATCAAAAGACCTCGTTGCGGCCGTAACCGTACGTCCTGCAAAGAACTTCAGCCTGAAAGGTTCGTTCAACTGGGGCGAGTACGATGGCACCATCAACAGTGTGGCTTATAAGAACCAGAAAATGACACGTTACATCTTCGGCGCGTGGTATAACGACCCACAAGGACTTGTTCTTCGTTCAGAATATGGCCACATTGGCTCAAGCAAAGACAGCAAGGACGTTGTTAAGGAAGATGGTTTCTACGCGCTTGCCGCTTACCATGTAGGAAAATGGTTGCCTACCGTTCGCTACTCCATGTATCGCGACAAGGTAAACAAGAGCACGCTCAACAACTACGATCAGTTCTTGGTTGGTCTTACCTATCACATGAATGCTCGCTTAAAGTTCCAAGCTAACTACATGCTTTACAACTACACCAGCGACGCTAAGGCCACTAACCACGGCGAAGCTACATCAAGCAAGCTCCAAATCATGGGTATCTTCAAATTCTAAACAAACAAATCATTCATTACAAGTTAAACTATCAATATCAAATCCTTATGAAAAAAACATTTTTAATGTTGGCTCTCTGCTGTGTAAGTATGATGGCCAGCGCCCAACACTTAGGTACTGAGTACAGACTCAAAAAGGTGATTCCCGTAAAAGGCCGCCAAGGTATTGCCATCGACAAAGATTACTATTATGTGAGCGACACCAAGGCACTCTACAAATATGATAAGGAAGGCAACATGATCATGAAAAATGATCAACCGTTCAGAGATCCGGGAAAGGCAAACCACTTCGGCGACATTGACATCTTCAATGGCGAGATTTACACCGGTAACGAGAAGTTTGAATTTGGTCAGGGTCACAATATCTCCATCGATGTTTACGATGCCAAGACCTTGAAGTGGAAACGCACAATTCCATGGGTAGCAGAGTCAGGACAGGTAGAATGTTCTGGTCTTGCCATCGATCGCGAGAAGAATATGGTATGGATGAGCGACTGGGTTGATAGCCGTTATGTTTACTGCTACAGCCTTGAAACAGGCAAGTACTACACCAAGATGCAGTGCCGTCCATGCCCTTACTGGTGTCAGGGTATTTTCATTGCCGATGGTAAGATGCTGTTTGCTGCCGATGATGGCGAGTCTACATTCGGTATTGCCGACAATATCTACATTGCCGACATCAGTAACGTTCCTTACACGGGCTTGAAGGATGGCACACAGGTATCTGTAGAGAACTTTAAGGCTGTTAAGAAGCCGGGTAAAGTTGCTGCAGGAGCCATGGCCGGTCGCATTAGCTTGTTCCGTGAGATGGGCGATTTCCGCCGTGCCGGTGAAATCGAAGGTCTTTCTGTCGACCCAACCAACGACGATCTCGTAGTGCTCAACAACCGTGGTAACCAGATTCTGCTCGGTATGCCTATCGGTCCGTTCACAGAAGAAGGCTACACAGGCGAAGTACACGAGCTGTATGTTTACGAAAAGATTAAGTAAAAATCGACAAACCTACAATCATTCATAAAAGAGAGAGGGACGCTTTCGGATGAAGCGTCCCTCTTTTTTATATCCGTTGGATTGAAATTTTGACAAGTTATAACCACCATTGCCGCCCCACTTATCAACTTATCGAAGGTGTTTAGCAAAGAATTTCCATATCTCTTCGCCGGTATTGATGTCTGCTTGATGCCAGCTATGCTTAGCGCCTTCTATCTCATAGAACCAAACATCGCATCCCTCATCGCCACCCGTGTATTGATGAATCGTTACACAATGACCATTTTCAGGCGTCAAACCATCTCGTTTCTCTACCACTTCGCCCGTACAGCGATTGTGAACCACCATTGCGTTGACCGCCATCGGCACGGGCAGATACCTTCCCCAGCCTCCTACATTATTAATATCGCCGTCGAAGCGTGACGTAGGGTCAGCCGTTCCGTGGATTTCCATGAAAGGCACACGGCGTTGTGGCGCTAATCCCTTGTAAATAGACTCCATCAACTGCCCCGACAGCGAAGCCAAAGCTTTAAAAGTGGTCTGATTCCGATACGCCATCAGATAACAGATATCGCCGCCATTCGACATACCGGTCAGAAACGTGTTGTGTCTACTGAGCTTATACTTGCGTTGTACGTGGGCTGCCAGCTTACACAGACTGGCCACGTCGTCTTCCTGCCACCCTTCTTGCTGCGGATAACCCACGTTCCAACTGCGCTTTCCTTTCGGATCAACCAACGCGTCGGGCACGCAGAGCGCAAAACCATGCGCCATCGCGGCCTCACGCATATAGGTTTTACGCTTCAGATAAGTGCTGCCATAACCATGCAGCACGACTACCAACGGCGCATCGGCCTGTATTCCTTCCGGAATCACCATTTTAAAATAGTGCATGTGCCCATTAAGTTTCACAGAATCAATCCGCTCCACTTGTGCCGACGCTGCGCTATTCATGCCTGCCACCAGCAAAAGCAGCAGGGCTATTTTCCTACAATAATGATTCATTATCGTAAAAAACTATCGTTTCTAAGACATGAATGCCTCCATCGCCGGCATTTTCTCCATGACATCTTCAAAAAGTGTCAACTGGTTCTTGGCTCTATTGAGATTATGCTCGGGATATTGTGTCTTATAATAAGTGTCACCATTCAGGTAATCGGCCAGGAATCTGACTGCCTGCATGAAGGGGAACATAGCGGCTGCCCAAGGCAAGTAGCGAATTTCCACGTCGGTCAGGAAAGTACCGGCTGTCTCCAGATACCCTTCGGCAAACGCTTTAAATATTTCCATATTAAAGCCCACATGACTCAAGTCGGCATCTTCTTCGGTAGTAAAGTTCGCCGCTGTACGCATGAAGTCGCCAAAGTCTGAGAATACGTAACTCGGCATCACGGTATCGAGATCGATAACGCAGAGAACCGTTCCGTCTTCATCGAAAAGCATATTGTTCACCTTTGTGTCGCAGTGGCAAAGGCGCTTCGGCAGTTTTCCGGCCTGATGCAATCGCTCTGCAAAACACATTTCTTCGGCATGTTTCTCGATGGTATCCAACAATGGCTGTGCCTCCGCCACTCTTCCGCGCACGTCGGCTTCCACGGCTTCCTTCAACTGTTGCAGACGGAAACCCATGTTATGGAAGTCCGGAATGGTCTCACCCAGCGTTTCGGGCACATCTACCAACATGGCCTGAAAGTGTCCAAAGGCCTGTCCAGCGAAGCGAGAGCTCTCCGGCGTCACGCTCTCTACGGTCTTCGAACGTGGAATAAACACCGATAGTCGCCAATAGCGCTGCTTATCGTCTGTCACATACGTCTTGCTTTCCGCCGTTTCCACAAACCGAAGCACCTTGCGATCTAAATCAGACTCGCCCTGCGCTTCGAGCTTCTTACGAATATGACGCGTCACCACCTCAATATTGTGCTGCAACAATTCCACATCCTTAAACACGGCATTATTGATTCGCTGCAAAACATAGTCGGGGCAATCCGTCTCCTGTGTTGTAACCTTAAAAGTGTCGTTAATTAATCCGTTGCCCAATGGTTCTATCTGGGCAAGCGTTCCCTCCATACGAAAAGCCTGGAGGATGGTTTTTACCTCTGCGTATTCCATGCTGTTTAAAATAAAATAGAAATAGGTTGATGTATTAATGCAAAGATACAATTATCTTGACGCACAACAAAAAGCAGATTATAAAGATTCAGGACTATTGTTACAATCAGACTAAATAACCCTTTGTTTTCACACTCTTTATACTTTTGTCTTCCCAAAACAGTAAAACTGCCTTCATTCGTTCAATTATCACACAGCCTTCGCTAATAGCACAAATAAAAAACGCGGAACGTATAGTTTCAACAACTCGTTCCGCGTAAAATCTTTGAAAAAGAGTTACAAAATAATATATAGTTAAGAGTTATTCACCCCAAGAATTATAGCTTGGCCACTCATCCGCAGTCTCATCTTCAAATATATTATTTTTCTTGGCTTCTATCGGCTGGGTGGGATCATAATCACCACCTACACCGGGACTGGCAGTGAGCATGATGTTTTCAGTGCTCATGCGAACAACTTCTATCACCGGTGCAATATATTTCTTTTTTTTCATAATTTCCTTATACATTATTTAATGATTACCTTACGTCCACGATGAATAAAGACACCATGCTGCGGATTTATCACACGCTGACCGTTGAGATTGTAATAGCCATCATCGCCGGTCTTGGCTGCATCAATCGTTGTTATTCCCGTTGTTTCGTCATCACCTGCAAACACAAGTCTCAACTTAGCACCTGCGGGCACATTCGGAAGCTTGGCATAAGCCTTATGGATGGGGAAAGGATTAATGGTAGTTGTAGCCTTTTTAAAGATACCACCCTGAATCACATAGACAGGGTCTGTGGCCGATGCCGTCACATTGCTTGAATTTACTGTAATACCTGTCATGATGTTATTGCTAACGGTATAGTTTGAGGCATCATCCTCACCGATAGCATAGTAGAAACCTTCAGGAGTGCTATTGGGACCAAGAACCTTTAACAATACACCGGTATTGGCCGGTACATAGCCATAGTTTCCATTGTTAACACCGTTTACGTCTACACTCGACATTCTCACGTGGTATTCCGAGGTTCCGTAGTCACCAGTACCCGGTATCGGACCGTTTAGCCGGCCAACGAAAGCGGCAACATCAGCATTGATACCGGGATTATCTTTCCTATAAATACTGAAGTCCGTATCAAACTCACGGGCAAATGTTCCGTACTTATGCGAGATAGTTACACCAGGAATCTTATAACCAATCTGGTCGATGAAATTGAACGGACTCTCTTTATCATCATGGATAGCGGGATCATAAACCTTCTTGTTCCATTTTACTTGATAAATTGGGAAAGCAGTTTTCTTAACATATATCTTGGTAGCCTTTGCAAACTCGTTATAGTTATCTCCGGTTTCATCCAACTCAAATCGAGTGGTGCTCAACATCTTTTCGGTAGGGTTGCTCTCTATGAAGAATACATTCTGGATAGTGCTTTGAGGATTATTCTTATCCTTACCGGTTATGAAAGCCTTAGCACCGATATATTCTACATTATTTCTTACTACCACTTCCTTGATATTATCGCTTGCGCCTTCAAAAGCGTAGTCACCAATCAACTTCACGTCATAATGCTTACCATCATGCACGATGTTTGTTGGAAGTACAAAGGTGTGGTCTGTACGTTCGGTGCTAAGCATATTCACAACATTATCTGACATTGGAATAAACTCCTCTTTCTCTACATTGAAAGACGCTTTGATGCCACCCTTGAACTGCTTGTAGAAATCAGTGCCGTTATACTGCGCGTAAAGTGCCTTACGAACGTTGATAGTGATATTGTTAAACATATTCGCACCGTTGGTCTGGCTGCCATCGTCAAATGACATTTCATTTTGCTCCTGATTGATATTGGTTGGATTAATCATCTCATCGCAAAGGAAAGTGATTATCTTCAAGTTCTTGCAGAGACCGAAAGCACGTTTACCAATTTCTTTTACCTTGTTAGGTATGGTCACATTAGTGAGTTTCTCACAATTGAAGAAAGAGTAGTCGCCAATCTTCTCAATAGATGGAGGAAGCAGTGTAAAGTTGCTGTTTGCTTTGCCAGGAGGAAAGAGAACCAGTGTCTTCTTGTCCTGTGTAAGCAAGTAACCGTCCAGACTTGAGTATTTGGCATTTTCTTTATGCACATTAATATCCGTCAGGTTTTCGCAGAACTTAAACGCTTCAGGGTGGATACTGGTGGTATATCGTTCTATGTCTATCGTCTTGAGGGCTTTACAGTTACGGAATGCCTCTTTTTCAATTGTTTCAACCTTCTTGGGGAGGCTGATTGCATTCAGACCGCAGTCAGCAAAAGCTCCTGCTCCAATTTTTTTAATGTCTGCTTCTGTGTCAAATGTTACAGTGGTCATCTTGGCACATCCGTTAAAGGCATTAAGTTCAATATCCTTTATTGATTTCGGGAAATTGAACGATTCAAGTTCCTCTGCATTTGCAAAGGCATTGGACTTAATGGTTTCCAATTCACAGCTACCTTCAAAAGTGAAGTTCTTCAGTTTTTTATTTGTCGCAAATGCAGAAGCCCCAATCGTTTTCAATTTCGAACCAGCAGGAATTGTGATTTTTTCCAATGCCTTACATTCATAAAATGAACTGGCAAGGCTAGTAATAGAAGCGGGCAACATAACCTCTTTCAGTTTGTCGCAAGCGCGGAACACATCGGCCTTAAGTTCTGTAATTTGAGAGGGTTTCTCAAATGTTACCTTTGTAAGTCCTGTCATATTACGGAACGCTTCACCTCCTATGATTTTCACATTGGAAGGAACATTCATTGAAGTCAGTTTATTTGCTCCCTGAAAGGCTTTCTGTCCCAACTCCGTAACAGTTGTAGGAATCGTGTAACTATTCCCATCCTTAGCAGGGGGATAGTAACAGAGCTTAGTTTGGTCGTTAGAAAAGAGGACCCCTTCTACAGCTTTAAAGTCAGGATTTCCCTCTTTCACCTTATATTCTTTTAGTGCCAAACACTCCTCAAAGGCACCATCTATCAAGCCTTGCTTTGTGAGATTCGCTGGTATCGTAATCGATTCGAGTTTCACAGGTTTGTAGAGTGAGGAAATTTCCATCTTTTCCACATTATTCAAATCAAGAGAAGTCATATTTTGAACCAACATCATTGCGAACGAACAAATCCTCTTGATGTCATTTGGAACCGTGTAAGCCGTAGTAGGTTTTTCTCTTGGATAGCAAACCAATGTTTTCGTTTCGTTATTGAAAAGTACGCCCTGTTCGACTCTAAATTTCGTAGTACCAACTTCAGGCATCAGAAATTCTACAAGTTCTGTGCCTGACGGAACAATAGATGGATATTTCTCGGTTACTTCTTGCAAATCCTTAGGAATAACTATCTTCTTAAGGTTGGCAACGTTACGAAAAGCATTGATACAAATTTTCTTCACACTGCTGTCAATCCTATAAGTATCGCCTCCCACCGCGGTCATTATTTTTGACGGAACGCAACGAAGTTCTTGCTTACCTATTGTATAGAGCACGCCTTTATCATCGGCCACAAAGACTGTATGGCCTTCCGCAACCTTAAATTTGGGAACTTCCTTCACCGACGACCATGCCGATTCTAATATTTCGGTTAGGCTGTTAGGAATATTCATTTCGGTGAGTGCTGCGCCTTTAAAGCAATCATTATGCATCTTTACGATGGTTTCCGGTAATGTAACAGAGGTAACATTTTTACAATCATGACCAGCTATGTATCCCACCTCTGTAACCTTGAAAGTTATTCCCAAACCATCTTCTACCTTATCAGGAATAGTCAACTTTCCCGATAGTGTTGTACCCAAAAACTTTAAGGATGCGTTGGCTCCGCTTGGTACAAGAACCTGGTAGCTTATATCGTTGAACTTAACAATCTCATGTACCGTGTAAGCCAACAAGCTCTTTGGTATTGCCATAAACAGCAATGCCAATAATAAAAGTTTAATTTTTATCATATTTATCATTAAAATGTATATATATTATCTATAACCATATTCATCCCACTTACTCTATGTAAGTTGCTCAAAATACTTTTAAATCCTAAAAAACCATAAGTTGAAGACACTTATAGTTTTCCTGCATCTCCTTGTTCTTGTTTGTTACAAAAAGACTCTCCGTTGCAAAATTATACATTTAATTTTAAACAAGCAAATGTTCATTGATAAATTTCACATTCTATCGTGCAAACGCGGCATATCGATTGCACAAGCAATAAATTCATACCTCATCGCTATTAAGCCTTTTACCCCTTATTTTTCCAAAGGACAATTATTCTTTTTCTATTGGCTTGCCTAAGTTGTCTGTCATCTACCTCACAGATATAAATAAGCGTCGTTTTCATATCCATTAAATAAGTGATCAAATAAAAACGCGGAACGTTTAGTTTCAACTACCCGTTCCGCATAAATTCTTTGACTAAGAGTTACACAATAATATATAGTTAAGAGTTATTCACCCCAAGAACTATAGCTTGGCCACTCATCCGCAGTCTCATCTTCAAATATATTATTTTTCTTGGCCTCTATCGGCTGGGTGGGATCATAATCACCACCCACACCGGGACTGGCAATGAGCATGATGTTTTCTGTACTCATGCGAACAATCTCTATGGCCGGTGCAATATATTTCTTTTTTTCCATAATTTCCTTATACTTTATTTAATGATTACCTTACGTCCGCGATGAATGAAGACACCATGCTGCGGATTTATCACACGCTGACCATTGAGATTGTAATAGCCATCATCGCCGGTCTTGGTTGCGTCAATCGTTGTTATTCCGGTTGTTTCGTCATCGCCTGCGAACACAAATCTCAACTTAGCACCAGCGGGCACGTTCGGAAGCTTGGCATAAGCCTTATGAATAGGAAAGAGATTAAAAGGAGTCGCAGCCTTTTTAAAGATACCGCCCTGTATCACATAAATAGGACCAGGTTCCGTCACATTGCTTGAATTTACTGTAATACCTGTCATGATGTTATTGCTAACGGTATAGTTTGAGGCATCATCCTCACCGATAGCATAGTAGAAACCTTCAGGAGTGCTATTGGGACCAAGAACCTTTAACAATACACCGGTATTGGCCGGTACATAGCCATAGTTTCCATTGTTAACACCGTTTACGTCTACACTCGACATTCTCACGTGGTATTCCGAGGTTCCGTAGTCACCAGTACCCGGTATCGGACCGTTTAGCCGGCCAACGAAAGCGGCAACATCAGCATTGATACCGGGATTATCTTTCCTATAAATACTGAAGTCCGTATCAAACTCACGGGCAAATGTTCCGTACTTATGCGAAATAGTTACACCAGGAATCTTATAGTCAATTTGTTCGGTGAAGTCAAAATCACTCGGTATGTAACCATGGTTAGG
>CAUURC010000046.1:0-22254 GCA_963547405.1 uncultured Prevotella sp. | reverse complement strand
AAAAAATATTAACTTTGCATGCGGTACAAATGAAATACCTTTTTATGATCAAGATTAAGAAGAAACTCAAGAAAATACGAATTCATCGTGAAGGTACGGATCAACTCATTTATACTTTTATTGGTATCGCAGCGATAGCTTTGTTATTATATCGCTTAGATAATAAAATTCCGTTTTGGTCCTTTACTGTTTTATGCACAATCTTTTATTGTATAATTGTCAACTTTTATCGTTGTCCTATCCGCTATTTTTCTGAAACGGATGACACCGATCATCTCGTGGTAGCCCCTGCTGACGGACGTATTGTCGTAATAGAAGAAGTCGAAGAGAAGGAGTATTTTCATGATCGACGCCTCATGATCAGTATTTTTATGAGCCTTTTCAACGTTCATGCTAACTGGTTCCCGGTAGATGGTAAAGTAAAGTTCGTTGTACATAAGGACGGCAACTACCACAAAGCATGGCTTCCGAAAGCCAGCGAGGAGAATGAGCATGCCGATATCATGATCACGACGCCCGATGGTGTAGATGTGCTCTGCCGTCAGATAGCCGGTGCCATGGCACGACGTATCGTTACCTATGCCAAAGAGGGAGAAGACTGCTATATCGACGAGCATTTGGGCTTCATCAAGTTGGGAAGTCGCGTCGATGTTTATCTGCCAATCGGGACAGAAGTGTGCGTAAAGATGGGACAGACAACGACTGGCGACCAGACCGTTATCGCCAAGTTGAAAGGATAACGATGAATTTCAAGAAACATATTCCTAACTCTATAACGTGCTGCAACCTAATTTCAGGTTGCACCGCCACGTATTTCGCTTTTGCAGGCGATGCCAAACTCGCTTTGGCTTTTGTCATCCAGGGCGCCGTCTTCGACTTTTTCGACGGCATGGTGGCCCGTCTGCTCCATGTTTCATCGCCCATTGGCAAGGAGTTGGACTCCCTGGCAGACGACATTACATTTGGTTTGGCACCGTCTACGATGGTTTTCTTCGAGTTGTATTCGCTGGATTATCCTTCGTTTCTGGAGCCTTTGCGCGACATCCTGCCTTTCTTTGCTTTCGTGATGGCTGCCTTCTCGGCCTTACGGCTGGCCAAGTTCAATCTTGACGAGCGTCAATCAACCGGGTTCATCGGTCTTCCGACACCGGCGAACGCCCTTTTCTGGGGTTCGTTGCTGGTCTATGGCCATGGTTGGTTCGAAAATCAGCATGGCGGCGTCATCATATTGTTGTTGCTGATTGTGCTGAGCTGCTATCTGCTGGTGGCCGAAATTCCCATGTTTGCCTTGAAGTTCAAGCATTGGGGATGGAAAGGCAATGAACTGAAATACGGTTTCGTCGGCCTCTCCGTGGTCCTTTTGGCGATTTTCGGTCTGTTGGAAGCCTGGTGGATTGTCATCGCCTGCTATGTCGTCGTGTCGGTATTTGCCAACAAGGTGTGCAAGGCATAGTTGCTTCTCTGTAGTTTGGTGAGCGTGATTCGCGTTCCCTGAATGTCAAGAAAACAATTGAATCATGATATTACTCAAGTTCTTCGCTCTGGTTCTCCTTGTCATGTTGCTCATGGCGGTGGTGTTTTTCTGGAACATCATCAAGACTTTCTTCCACCTCTTCAGGCAGGTGAAGCGTGGCTTGGGCGGTGAAGAGGCTGCGCAGAACACCTATCGCGGGCAAAACCGCAGACGTCGGTCCGACCACGAGTCGGTCATCGACCGGCGCAGTCCCGAAGAAGCCAACCAAAAGATATTTTCCAAAGATGAAGGGGAGTATGTAGATTATACGGAAGAGTAGGCTTTTCCCTGTATATATGGCTCTGGAGATGGGCTGATTCTCTGTTTCTTAGGTAGAAGTGGCCCAACCATTAGATACTGACAATGAAGTCCCGAGTTCTCACCGGGCAAGAATCAATTACCTATGAAAGAAAAAACTTCCAACCGAATTGTCTTTTTGGATTATGTGCGTGTGTTTGCGTGCTTTCTGGTTATGCTGGTACATGCCAGCGAGAATTACTACCCAGGCCCCGGTTCCACGGATATGGCCGGCCCGCAGGCTATGCTTGCCAATGAGGCCGACCGTCTGTGGGTGTCGGTCTATGATGGGTTTTCGCGCATGTCGGTGCCCTTGTTCATGATTGTCTCGGCATTCTTGCTTGCGCCGATGAAGGACGGACAGACCATGAAGGCGTTTTATCGCCGTCGTTTCACCAGGGTGTTGCCACCGTTTTTTGCTTTCATGGTGCTTTACAGTACGTTGCCCCTGTTGTGGGGACAGATAGACCTGTCTACCTCATTGACCGATCTTGCCCGTATTCCGCTCAATTTCCCGACGTTGGCAGGCCATTTGTGGTTCCTCTATCCACTCATCAGCCTTTATCTCTTCATCCCAATCGTGTCGCCTTGGCTTCGCAATGCCACGGCCAAGGAGGAGCGGTTCTTCATCTTGCTGTTTTTGGCGTCATCGTGCATGCCTTATCTGAACCGTTGGTTTGGCGAAGTGTGGGGGCAATGCTTCTGGAATCAGTATCACATGTTGTGGTATTTCTCCGGTTATCTGGGCTATTTGGTGCTGGCCCATTACATTCGGGTACACCTCGATTGGACGGTAACCCGTCGTTTGTTCGTTGGAACGGCGTTGACCCTGGTCGGAGCGGTGCTCACCATTCTGTCGTTCTACGTGCAGGCTGTACCGGGCGTGTTGTTGGTTACGCCCGAATTGGAGATAGGTTGGTCATTCTGTACCATCAATTGCGTGATGCTTACTGCGGGAGCGTTCCTGCTCTTTACCTGCATTCAAGGGCGGTCGGCTCCCCGTTTCATCCTCGATCTGTCGAAACTCAGCTTTGGCATGTATCTCATGCACATCTTCTGGCTTGGTTTCTGGGTTATGATTTACAAGGAAACGCTCTCGCTTCCCACCGTAGCCGCAATCCCCTGCATGGCCGGCAGCACCTTTGTCTGCTGCTATCTCACGACAAAGCTCGTCTCATATCTGCCGGGAAGCAAGTGGATTATTGGATGAGGCTTTCGCTGAATCCTTTCTTGCAAACGAAGAACGCACCTTGTCCATCCGCAGTCTTTATTTTGACAGGGTGTTGACATGGTGCGTTTATTTTGAGGTGGCACGCATTCCCACCTGTTTGCAAGAAGTTTTATTCAGGTTGTCGGTGGGTTTGCTTTCTTGATGGTAGGCCGGGCGTCAATTGCGCCCGGCCAGTGGTGCTTGCCCCGTTATGATTTGGGAGCAGGGTTTTGGACGATTTCCCCTTTGCTGATGTCGATTTCGATTTGCGGGATGGGCAATACTTCCGCCCCTTGCTTGAAGTTCTTGAAGACCTTGGGGCCCCAGCCGACTCTCACCACATCGAAGAAGCGGAATCCTTCCATGCCAAATTCCAGGTGGCGCTCGTTCATCAAGTCTTCAAAAAGCTGCTCGCCTGTTGACGTGATGTCCGCCAGTTTCGCACGGTTTCGCACCTTGTTGATATATATCTTGGCTTCTTTCTCGTCGCCAGTCAAGGCACATGCCTCTGCATAATTGAGGTAGACTTCGGCCAGGCGGATTAGTTTATGGTTCAAAGGCTGGTTGTTGCCACGGTTCTCCTCCCTTTCTCCCGGCTTCAGATAGAGTTTACGGTTGTAGAAGCCGGTTCGGTCGCCGGTTAACGGGTCCACTTCTCCATATGCGGCCTTCTCTATCTCGACAGCTTCTTCGCTCGACAGCAGCGTAGCTTGTTTGCGAATCTTGTCTCCGGCCTTGTCATAGGCTTCCGCAAGTGACTTCGTTGGCTGTGCCACGCCAAATCCGATGGTCAGATTCCTGGGCATGGACATCAGTACATGGCGGTTTCCGTTGTTCACGTTCCATGCTCCTAAAGTACGAGAGTCGTACATGTTCACCTCCAGAATCGACTCGGAACAGTGTTCGCCGGCAAGCAGGAACTGGAACTTGTAGTCGTCCACCAGTGAATATTCGTTGAGGGCAAACAGTTTCTTGGCCGCTTCTTTCACCTGGTCGTATTTCTTTTCATACAGACACACGCGTGTCAGCATGGCATAAGCGGCTCCCTTGGTGATTCTTCCAGCATAGGTTGCCATGTCTATATCCTTCTTTGAGGGCAGTATAGCTGCCGCTTCATTCAGGTCTTTCTCGATGGCGGCATATACGTCTTCGACCTTGGACCGTCCGAGTCGCTTGTGGTCAAGCTCCAGAACGTCCGTATAGAGCGGCACGGCACCGAAAGTCTTCACCAGTTCAAAGTAAGAGTAGGCGCGAATGAACTTCGCCTCTCCTATCATCTGGTCCCTGTTGTAGGTCTTGAACAAGGATTTGTCCGCTGCTCCAAAGTCGCGTATCACGAGGTTGGCCTTGTTGATACACTGATAGGTCTGCGAATATTTGTTCAAGATTTCGTTATGGTCAGCCGGATACTGATAGTTTTCCATCAGGGTGAACGTGGCGGCGTCGTTGTCGGAGCCGCTGTATGTCGCATCGTCGGACAGAACGTCGCCAAACGCTATCGTAGACCACGTATATCGGAAGTCCTTCATGTCGGAATATACGGCTGCCAGACGCAGGAAAGCTTGTTCCTCATTTTCCATTTTGCCGGCCGTCGCCCTTCCCAAAGGTTCCAAATTCAAGTCAACACAACTGCTGAATGATGTCAAGACTGCAAGCGCAATCCCGGCAATAAGTTTATTTGTTTTCATAATCGTTTTCAGTTAAAAAGTAATGTTTACACCTCCGGTTATCACTCTCGACTGCGGATAGATACCATAGTCAATGCCCCTTGTCAATGAAGTGGACTGTCCAACTTCCGGATCCAGGCCACTGTAGCTGGTGAAAGTGAGCAGATTCTGTCCACTGACATAGATTCGGGCACTTTGAAGCATGAGCTTTCTTGTCAGCGTCGCAGGCAGTTTGTAGCCCAGTTGTACGTTGCGCAGGCGCAGATAGGTACCGTTTTCAATGTAGCGGTCGGAGAGTCTGTTGTTGTTATTGTAGTCGGCAGCGGCCAGACGGGGTATGTTCGTGTTTTTGTTGGTCGGTGTCCAATAGTTCAGCAAGGCCTTGTCCTTGTTGGTGATGTCCGTCAGGCTGTAGGTATAAAGCCGCAAGGCATTGAAAATCTTGTTGCCGATTGTTCCTCCGAACTGGAGACTCAGGTCGAAGTTCTTCCAACTCATGCCGACATTGAAGCCATAGATGACGGCAGGAATCGGATTGCCGATCATGCGTTTGTCCTTTTCATTCAGCATGCCGTCATTGTTGGTGTCGACAAACAGCACGTCGCCTAACTGCGCATTGGGCTGGAAGCCGGCCTTCTTGACTTTCTTCAACTGTTCTTCCGTTTGAATCAGTCCGTCGGTGACATATCCCCAGAAGGCTCCGATGGGCATGCCCTCGTTGGTGTAGGTGGCATATTGCTGCCGGAGAACGCCCGACGCGATGGGTGTGCCGCCGTTGAGTTTCGTCATTCTATTGCGGATAGTAGAAAGGTTGAGGCCTATGTTGTATTCAAAGTCTTTCACCTTGTCGCGCCATTCCATGTTCACCTCGATTCCCCGGTTGTTGGCCGCGCCGATGTTGGTGTAGGTGTTGTAGTTGTAGCCCATGTATTTCGGCATTGGGGCAGCCAGGAGCATGTCTTTGGTGGTCTTGTAGTAATACTCGAAGCTGAGCATGAGTCGGTTGTTGAAGAATGTCGCGTCGATTCCCACGTTCGTCGACTCCGTGGTTTCCCACTTGATGTTGGGATTCCCCAGTCTTGTTACGGCTATTCCCTGGTAGAGCGTCTCCTTGGTGCCGAAGAGTGCTCCGTATTGTGCCCACAACGACAGCAGACTGCGGTCCAGGTAGCTGTCGATGTTCTGGTTGCCGATCTGCCCCCAGCCGAGTCTCAGCTTCAACGACGATATCCAGTTGGCGTTCAGTTTCTTGAAGAAGTTCTCATTGTCGATTCTCCATCCCAAGGCAAATGAGGGGAAGTTGCCCCAGCGGTTCTTCTTGGCGAACTTCGACGAGCCGTCCCGTCGGAAGGAAACGGTCAGCAGATAGCGGTTGTCGAAGTCGTAGTGCATGCGACCCAGATACGAAATCATGGCATACTCCGAACCGTTGTTCGTGCCTGTGGTCTTGTTTCGTTCTAGGGTGGCGTCGATATAGCGCAGATTGGGTGCCTCACCGATGAGATGCAGGCCGGTCAGGCCAAAGCTCTCGCGCTTTCCCCACTCGTTGGTGTAGCCGGCCATCAGGTTCAGATGGTGTTTTTGGGCAAATGTCCTGATGAAGGTCAGCGTATTCTCGAACGTGTAGTAATTGCCGTTCACCTGTCCTTTGTACAGACTGTTCTCCGTATTCTTCTGACTGTTCGATACGTAATAGACAGGGGTGAAGCTGGAAGCTTCGTTTCGTCTGATTTCCGCGCCGAAACTACTCTTGAACTTCAAGCCTTTCCAAAACTCGATTTCGCCATAGATGTTGCCAATGACGGCCAGGTCTTTGGCGTGTTGGTCATTATAAACGATGTCTGCCAGCGGATTGTAATAGTCGATGTAGGGCGAGGAGCCGTAAGTGCCGTCTGCTTTCTGGGCGGGAACGACGGGTTCTACGCGGATGGCGTTGCTTATCACGCCGTAGTCGGCGTCATACAGTCCGGAATTGTTGTACTCATTGATACCTGCCGAATTCGATTTGGCTATGGACAGGTTTGTTCCAACCACAAAGTGGTTCTTGATGACCGTCTTTTCCGAGTTGAGGCGCAGGTTGATGCGTTCGTAGTTGGTCTTCTTGATGGTTCCTTCCTGTTTCAGGTAGTTCGCGCCGAGGTTGTATTTGTAGTCATCCGCTTTGCCGGCACTGATGCCTATGCTGTAGTCCTGCATGAACGCACTTCGCGAGATGGCCTTCATCCAGTCGGTCGACGTGTTTCTGTCCACCAATTTGAGATTCAGCTCGTTTACACCTTCGGCTGCTCTCACCTTGTTGATGGCCGACTGTAGGTCATACCATTCGGGACCGGTCAGCAAATCGAGGTTGTTCAGGAGTTTGCTTGTGCCCCAATAGGCGTTGAAGGTGACGGTCGGCTTGCCAACGGCTCCCTTTTGCGTCGTAATGAGGATGACGCCGTTGGCTCCTCTGGACCCGTAGATGGCCGAAGCCGAAGCGTCTTTCAGTATTTCCATCGACTGGATGTCCGATGTACTCAGATAGCTGATGTCGGTCACGGGCATTCCATCGACCACGTACAGCGGTTCGGCGTCGTTCACGGTGCCTACACCACGAATGCGGATGGTCGAAGAAGAACCGGGAGAGCCTGAGTTTGACGTGACTGACACGCCCGAAGCCAAGCCTTGTAGGGCCGAAGCCACGTTGGCCACGGGCTGTTTGTTCAGCTGTCCCTGACCGACGGACGCGATGGCACCGGTGATGTCGCTTTTCTTCATGGTTCCATAGCCTACGACGACAACTTCATTCAGGCTGCGCTGGTCTTCCAAGAGCACAATCCGCAAGGGCTGTTTGCCGGTGACGGCAACGCTCTGGGTGACGTATCCGATGTACGATACCGTCAAAGTGGCCGAAGGCGGTACGTTGGCAATCCTGAACTTGCCGCTCAAGTCGGTTACGGCACCATTGTCGGATTTACCTACGCGGACACTCGCGCCGATAATCGGCTCTCCGTTGCTGTCTGTCACGACACCGTTGACAACCTGCTCAGCCTGTGTCACAGTCTGGGCGTGAATAGATACGGCTGTCAGTGGCATTCCTAATGCCAAGCATAAAGCCAACAGCCATTTTTTCTTACAACACAGAATCATAATTAATAAGGTTAAAATGGTTAGTGTATTTAAAGAGAACTAAGGTATGTGATTGATTGCTTAGGTTGTGGTCAACATAAGCTCTACGCCAAGAGATAACACAAAGATAGGAAAAAGCAAATGAAAGTTTATACAATTCTTATGTATTTAACGCTATTTAATACAGCGTTGCCAAATACGAACGCACCTTGGTCGCCTCTGTCGCAGGCTCGCCAAGGTGCGTCGGTTGTGAAAGGGTGTGCCACAAGGGGCTTCGCTCAGTTGTGTACCAGCGTTCCGATGTCCTCACCGTCCATCACTTTCTTCAGATTGCCTGTGATGTCCATATTGAAAACATAGATGGGCAGGTCGTTCTCCTTGCACATCGTGGTGGCCGTGAGGTCCATCACCTTCAGTCCACGGGTGTAGATTTCGTCGTAGGTGATGTCCTTGAACTTCGTGGCGGTCGAATCCTTCTCCGGGTCGGCCGTGTAGACGCCGTCCACGCGCGTGCCTTTCAGCATGACATCGGCCTCGATTTCAATGCCACGGAGTGAACTTCCCGTATCGGTTGTGAAATAAGGGCTGCCTGTCCCGGCCGAAAAGATGCATACATAGCCATCTTCCATGGCCTCGATAGCCTTCCACTTGCTGTAAAATTCACCAATCGGTTCCATACGAATGGCCGTCAGAACCTTTGTCTTCACGCCGATAGCACCCAGCGCACTGCTCAATGCCAGCGAGTTGATGACCGTTGCGCACATACCCATTTGGTCGCCTTTCACGCGGTCGAAGCCTTTTTGGCTGCCACTCAAGCCACGGAAAATGTTGCCACCGCCAATCACTATGCCAATCTGTACGCCCATTTCGTGAACTTCTTTAATCTGTTGGGCGTAGTCAGAAAGCCGTTCCGGGTCGACACCGAAATTCTGTTGCCCCATCAGACTCTCGCCACTGAGCTTTAATAATATTCTTTTAAATCTTGCCATGAGATATTGATAAATGATTATAATACAAATTTTACTTCTCTGAATTCATATTCCCGGAATCTTCCATCTCGGTCGCGCAACACCAGAAGTCCATCATCGCCCACTTCTACGATGGCACCCTCGAATCTGCCGTCGCCATCTTCATACATGTAAAAGCCCTGTCGGCGATACAATGCCTCGTGATAAAGGGCCGAAATAGCGTCGTATTGTCCGTTTTCCAGCATGCGATAATACTTTTCAAAGGCTGCTACAATCTGTTTGAACAGCTGCTCACGGTCAATGTCATGCCCCAGAATCTGCGCCAATGAAACCGGATTCGGCGCGTCGCTCTCAAATGTTTTTTGGTTCACATTTAGTCCAATACCGAATACGCAGTTCTTTATATGCCCGCCACCGATGGACGTTTCGATGAGTGTGCCGCTCAGTTTGCGATCGTTCCAGTAAATATCGTTCGGCCATTTCAGCGTGATACCGTCCGTATAGCCATCCAGCACTTCCTTCAGAGCCAATGCTCCGGCTTCTGATAATAAGAACTGACTGCGCACAGGCACCATCACGGGATGCGTCAACACGCTAAACAGCAAGTTCTCAGAGCGATTACTTTCCCATGTATGGACACCTTGTCCACGGCCTGCCGTCTGATATTTGGCCGTTACCACCGTCATCCACGCTTCCATTTGCGACGCGTGCTGTCGCAGATAAGTGTTGGTAGAGTCAGTTTCTTCCAGTCTGACGATTGTTGCCGACGGCATTTTTATGGTTGTTTTTTTCCTAAAAGGCCATTTTATCATTATTCTTATCGTTCTGTTTTAAAGGCTGATGGAAACACAGCATCTTCTCTTTTTCTACACCTTATTATTATATAAGTAGCGGATTAAAAGCGTCCTCCACATGTTCCAGTAAGGCCGTTTCGCTACGGTCGCCAATGATGGATATGATGTCGAATCGCAACTCGTCCCATATCTGAAACTCCTTAACGTAGGCATTGGCTGCCGCTCCCAGACTTTTGATTTTGCGTGCGTCGACGGCATCATGTGGGCTACTGACCACGTCCGACGTGCGCGTTTTCACCTCAACAAACACAACCACAATACCATCGGGCGTGCGAGCCACGATGTCAAGGTCGCGATGACCAAATCGCCAGTCACGATCAAGAATGGTGTAACCTTGTTCTCGCAGATGTTGAACGGCCATTTCCTCGCCCCATTTGCCCAAATCGTTGTGTGTTGCCATCAGGCCTTTCGTATTGTTATTATTTTACAAAAATACGATTATTATTTCATATTATTCAAATATTCACTTATTTTTGCCGACATATACGGGGCTTCTGAAACTGCTTTTGTGTTTCATAGACCGTGTTTATTGTTTATTCTCAATCTTCGTATGAATATTCAGCAACTCTCATTTGGCTATCCCCGACACGATGATTTTGTGTTTCGCAACTTCTCTTTGTTGCTCCAACCGGGTCGTGTCTATGGACTTTTAGGTCCAAACGGTGCCGGCAAATCCACACTTTTGTATTTAATGGCCGGTCTGTTGACCCCCGACGCAGGCAAAGTAGAACTCTCCGGCACCAATGTACGGCTGCGTCGGCCCGCCACCATGCGTGAAATCTTTTTAGTTCCCGATGAGTTTGAACTGCCTCGTGTCACGCTCGATGCCTATATCGCTACCAATAGCGTGTTCTATCCTCGTTTTTCAATGACCGACATGCAGACTTATCTCAACACCTTCGGCATGACATCAGACGTGCGACTCGACGCTCTTTCGCTCGGCCAGCGCAAGAAAATCTTCATGAGTTTTGCCATGGCAACCCACACACGTGTACTGTTGATGGACGAACCCACCAACGGGCTCGACATTCCCGGTAAGCGACAGTTCCGTGAGTTTATCACGCAAGGTCTGTCCGAGGATCGTATTTTCGTTGTCTCCACGCATCAGGTGAAGGACATCGAACCAGTCATCAATCACGTGTTGCTCATCGATCGCAGCGAAATCATCCGTAATGAACCGTTGGATGGTACCGCAAATCTGGAAGAATATTTCGAAAACGCCATGCAAGGAAGGGAGGTGCACCATGACTAATCAACTGTTTGACCGCCGTCGTTTCAAGGTTTATCTGCGTAAGTTGTGGGCCGAACAAAGAGCGTTTGCCTTGACATTCACGCTCATTCTCGTAGGACTTATCGCGGTTGTTGAGGTCTTTGTATCGCTCCTGTCTTATCCATCTATCTATAATACGGTTGATACAGTCAGATCCTATGACCCTGCCGGATTTGTAATCATGGGCTTCAGTTCGCTCTTGTTATATTGTGGTGGCTGCGTGGCGGCCAGCCGTATGTTCGATGATGGGCAGCAAAAGACGGGGCGCATCCATGTACTCACCACGCCCGTGACTATGTTTGAGAGCTGGCTGGCTCGTGTACTCATCTTCGTTGTGGGCTATCTTCTTATGTTCCATGCCGCTTTCTTTGTGCTTGATGGTCTGCGCGTGGTCGTTTTCTCTTCCGCTTTGCCACAAGCCGGTATCTCTATGCAATGGTGGTTTAACTGGGAAGATCTGTCCGTAATGTTACTCCCCGCAAGAACTTATCCCCTGATAGGTTATGCTTTCTGCGTCTCCTGCTATGCGCTTGGCTGCTTTGTCTTCCCCCGACGCCCGTTCCTAAGCACCACAATCTGCCTATTCTGTATTGGCCTGGTGTTGATTTTCCTCATGGTATTCATTGCTTTCGAAGAGCGATTCTTCTTTGAAATATTTGTTGTTTGGGCAGCAATTCTGGCTATCTGCAACTTTTGGCTGTCCTACAAGCGACTTTGTGAATTGGAAATCATAGACCGAATGTAAGAAAGGAAAATGCCGCAATGAAAACAACCACTTATATCATGATAGGCCTTATCGCCTTCACCATCATGCTCATACTTGTTTCTCCTGTTGTTGACGTGATCCCCGGTAAGTCCGTCATCAATCTTAGCGAGGTGGAAACCATCCATGCTCGGGAGATTACGGATATAGTTTCGGCCGACTCGACAGTAGAAGATCTAGTCTATCAAGGCAACTACGTCATCCATTTGGAAGCCAACGACAGTCTAAAAGAGGTCGTTGTCAGCTATCCGCGTCAGCTTATCAAAGCCCGCGTGCACGACCGAAAGCTACATTTATCACTTCTTCCCGCGTTGCAAAGAGAGGATATCAATCCGCGAGATATTGAACTTGTTTCGGACGAAGCCGACACCGACAGTATAGCCGGCGACCGCTTGAAGGCTGTCGTACGTGTTCAAATGCCGTCAGCCATGCTTCTCGGCTTCCTGTCCAAGATCAATCACGCTTCCTTGTATGGCGTTTCGCTGTTTGTCAATGCTGCTCGGGGCGACACGCTCTCGCTCCGTCAAAATCTGAATCTGACCTTGTCAAACTGCGTGTTCAATGCGGTTGAAGTTACTTTGTCAGATAAACAACTCGAGCTGTGGCATACAAGAATCGGCAAACTCGCGTTCCATGCCACATCAAATGATAGTATGGGCAGTGTTTCCTGTATAAATACGGATGAGGATTCATGGGTAGACAGCCTGCTGGTTAGAGGCTGGATGGCCTATGGTCTTAACCTCGACTACAATCGGTTCGGGCATATCACTGTGGAACCGTCCGAAGGACACGAGACAAGCGTGAGTGTTAATAACATAAAGGGAAAAGTAGTCTTGAAGTAAAAACCATGGAAACAGAAAATAAAGACGAACTGTATATGCGCCGTGCGCTCGACGAGGCGCAACGCGCTTTCGACGAAGGCGAGGTGCCGGTGGGCGCCGTTGTCGTGTGTCGTGACCGGATTATCAGCCGTGCGCACAACCTGACAGAGACGCTTCATGACGTAACGGCGCATGCCGAGATGCAAGCCATCACCTCAGCAGCCGACATGCTGGGCGGAAAATACCTTAAAGACTGCACGCTCTACGTGACGGTAGAACCCTGCGTGATGTGTGCCGGCGCCTTAGGATGGTCGCAAATCAGCCGCGTGGTCTATGGCGCGGCCGACGAAAAACGTGGTTTCTCCCGCTTTGCCCCACAGGCCTTCCATCCTAAAACGGAAGTAACGGCCGGCGTGCTCGAAGCCGAATGCCGCGAACTGATGCAAGACTTCTTTCAGCAAAGAAGAGACTAAGGAATAGCATAAACCGTTTTTATCGCGGCCCGCACTTCGTACTCGACTCTGCCCGTACGTTAAAATGGGTAGGATTTCTTGACAAAACAGGCATAAAAAGTGCGCTTTTTCAGAATAAAAAAGAAAGTTAGGCGGGAAAACGGCAAAGAAACATCTTTTTATTACACATTGATTATCAGTAGGTTACACCTACAACGCACTTCGTGGTGGCGAAACTAATTTGTAAAAGCATAGCTTTTAAAGAGTAAGTCCCTTTCTATATCACACTTACCAGGTTTGCGAATAACATGCAAGGGTTTAGAAGTTTTACTAAGACTTTTTACTATTTCTGGTTTCTTGGATTTCCATCTATGATGACGTCATCATTTGATATGCTCTTCGATGTGCGTTTCACCCTATCATGCAACTTTCCTATACGCAGGCTGACGTTTATGCCGAAGCTGCGATAGTCACGCCTTACATTCGTAAAGCGATTTGTAAAGTCGGCAGTTTCAGTAAGCTGCTCTATACGCAAATCACTTTGGAACAGATTATTTCCATAGACGGTTACCGTCAGCCTGTCGTCTTTCAAGAAAGAACGAATCAACATAAGACGGTACATCATGGAGCCTTCGGTATGCCCTTGCAGATTTAAGCTTCGGCTGTTCAGCGAACAACCGCCCACCATTCTCAACCTCCACGGCAGATTCTTCTGCAAATTAACCGAAAGACTGCCTGAATATCCATTATTATGTTGTCCCAGCTGTGAACTTTTAAGATTGGTATATGCCCCGTTTGCATTGACATTCAAGGTGGCACTCCCGGAGAGTGCCCACCGGATGTAGAGGGTCAGATAAGCATTACTTCTCTTGAGCAGATTGCCATACGTGGAGATGAGTGTGGCATCTTCCCCTGTTATTATATTGTTACTCAGGGAGACAGAATTACCCCAATAAGAGTAGCCTATGATGCCACGATTCTGTAAGTCGAGTCCTGCTGTCATGTTTATTCCAAAGCGCCGGGCAAATGAGTTGAACGAGAGGCTCAGGTTATGCGAGGATGATGTGGTCAGGTCAGGGTTTCCTGTCTTGATGACTGTAGGATTCGCCCGGTCTATATAGGGATTCAGATTCCAGATGTTGGGGCGTGATATGCGCATGGCATACGAGAATGTGAGCATCCGTGTCTCCCCTATACGGTAACCGATTGACAAGGAAGGAACCACGTTATCGAATTGCGCACCGAAACTTTCATGGCGCGGCAGGAGGTTATCCTCCGGATAGCTTACTTTCTGCGAAGAGTGCTCATAACGCCAACCCATCTTTCCAGATATTTGCTTGTGCTGTATGGCATATTCCGCGTATGCGGATGAAATGTCGGTCCTCTGCCTGTAAGAAAGAGACTGACCCGGAGCTTCCACAAAAGGGTCTTCCGTACCTGCCGTTCTTGTAGCTTCGCCATTGTCACTCTTATGGCTGCGATGGATGTATTTAGCCCCCACACTCCATGTATGCTTCCCGCCTATGGTTACGGTATAGTCTACCTGACCGGTATGTTCGTCCGTACGCAGGTCGGACGTGGTACACAGGTCCTTGAGACTTAAATCCGGTATCTGGCCTTTTTGCCAGTGATAGAAGCTGGAGGACGTAATGGTGGAGGGTAGTGCCGAAAAGCGATACGACAGCGTTATGATACCGCCATGCCTGCCAAGCGTATGTTGGTAATCAATTCCTGCGTACAGGCTGTTGATTCGATTGCGTGACGCCTGCTCATTGTCGAAACTGTATCTGTGCCCACCATTGCCGTCGTACATATCTGTGTGCATATCCGTCCAGCTTTTCCCTGTGTAGTTCTCTACGCCTGCCGTCATACTGATCAAGTGGCGGCTGTCAAACTCATAGCTGCCGCCCAATTCCATGAAATGGGCGGGTGACTTGACCTGATAATTGGAGTAGGAGTACATCTGCCCCGCTGCCGACGGCATTTTACCTGTGCGTTCTGTCTCCTGCCGTGCCCTGGGTGGTCTGGAATAACTTACCCCGTCCATGACTGACAGGGTTAACTTCCCTACCTTGGCCAGTCCTGACACGTTTGCGCTTTGTGCTATATTCATTACTCCAACGCCCAGATTGACGTTGTAGCCTTCCAGCTTTGAGCTGCCTACCGTAATGATGTTGAGTATCCCTGCCACGCCCTCCGCATCATATTTAGCACCGGGACTCGTTATGACTTCTATCTTCCTGACGGTCGAAGCGGGAATACTCTTCATCATCTCAGTGGCTTTATTGCTCATCATAGTGTTTGGCTTGCCGTTCACATATACCTTAAAGTCTGTACTGCCCTTTACTTTCACGACATCATTCCCCTCTACCACAACCATAGGAACCTTCCGTAGCATTTCCAGCAGCGTCATACTCCTGCTGTCGGGATCATCGGCTACATGGTAGGTTGTCCTATCAAGCTCAGCCTTTATCAGCGGGCGTGAGGCACTAATCTGTACCTCCTTCAGATGTATGGTCGAGTCCTTCATCTGCCTGAGGGTATCATAGCGTGTCTGCGCAGAGGTATAGCCAGTACAGGCCATATACAGCGATATTATGAATATCAGCTTCACTATCCGACTTTTAGCGATTCTCGTCTTCATTCTTCCTTGTTTTTTGACACATGAAACTCAAAGATGCCACTGCCTAATAGTCCCAGGCCATCAGTACCCTCCACGACTCCTATAAACTGCGTATTGATATCGGAAGTCCAAAATGGCATGATGGCATCTCCATTCTTATCGGTCTGTACGGAGGGACTCCATAGCAGTGTATTCCGCGCATCGGGGAGCGGGGACAGCATCTCCAAGGAATCAGGAGTATAGAACTCACGTTGGCCATAGTAGCCTTTGACACGCGCTATGTTATTCATACGGAGTAATTCCTCATCGGTGTACAACTGTCCCTGATATACAATTGAAGTTATATCCGCAATATACCATTCTCCATCTTCTCTTGGTAAATACTTAATCAGTTCGTAGCGCTTTCCTATCTCCGGCTTTAATCTCTTTCCTCTGTAATTAGCCCCTGGTGACCCTGCCGGGTGATGGGTATATCCTTCCCGATAATCATTGAGATGTCCAATGGTTCCTGGTTCCTGCGGGCCATCAGCACAAACCCAAGCGGTATTAAGATTGAATTGGGCCAGACTATCCAGCCTCCCCATAAACTTATCCCTGAAGGGCATCCTACGCTTCCTGGTGACAAGCACCTCATTCAGTAGCACCGTCCCCGCTTGGGTCATGATGGGATCAACATCTTTCTTTTCCTTATCAATATTGTTCATAGAATAAGATAGGTATGAGTTTTTCGACTTTCTTATGGAGTCTATCAGTACAATACCATCCGAGATTGCCAGATGTGGTTTAAACTCTTTTCCCAGAAGTGGCTTGATATAGACATATCCACCCCGAAGCATATTCATCACAGACACGGGAACAGAGAAGTTGCCCACGGAATCTGTCCATAGAAACTGACTATCCCCAGAAGGTCCGAACACCTGGATTACCTGTTCGCCTCCATTGGTGGCATTTCTTTTCATCTTTCGGCTTCCCACGATTTCCCTTCCGATGATGCTGTCACATAGGAATGGTTTTCCATGATAGTCTTTCCGACTTGCCTGCCAGGTATACCGCCGCCACCCTTGCGTAAGAAGCAACAGGTCCAAAGCATGCAATCTGTCCGGGTTATTCCGGTCGAAGTAGTAGGCGGGGTGATGAATATTACCACGTATCTGGGTTGAGAGTAAATTATAGGACAGCATCGTTTCCCGGTAGGATTGATTCATGTAAGCTTTGTCAAAGATACTCACGCATATTTCTGCCTGTACCGGTTTTCCCTCGGAATCGGTCACATGTATCCTTACTTTACCTTTATCACGGCGTGAATAGACTTCTTTCGACGGACGAGCTGTTATCGCCAGCTGTTTATCAGGCAAGACATAGAACAACCTTTCAGCTACCGGACGCTGCTGCTCATCGTAAAGGGTTGCCTCGGCAATTCCCTGTCCGATAAACTCGCTCGTAGGCAAAGTGATGATGAGGCTATCCCGAAGTATGCCTTTGGCCCGACAACAGGGCACATTACGCATCTGCACAAATAGAGTTATACGGCGGGGCATGCTTCCCTTGGGCTGCCTCACCGAGAACACAACATTTCTCTTATCCGTGCGCTCCAGATGTATTACCATGCCTGAACGGAGCGACGCGGGAAGAGGAAACTCTTGCCCACTGTTTAGTTGTATCGTGTAGCGGCCTCCTTCGTGAGGAACGAGCGGAAACTGCCCCATGCCGTCATGACAACTTTCTATGTCCAATATCCTTGTTCCGTTTTCACATAGCCAGCCACTCATAGGGGCAGGCATACCTTGGTTGTCAGTTGTCTTAAATGCGACATGGTTTTTTATACCCTGAACCAGATATCCCCCTTCCGGATACAAGCCAAGTCTGATGTTGTCTCTTTGTTGTCCGGCTCTCGTATCTTGTGGTTTCTGTTTGTCGATTCGGTCAACGACCCATATCTTTTGAGGAAAGATGGCTTCCGTGCTATCTGCATAGAACGAAGACTGAGTATATCCTTCCACCCGGTATTCCCCTGTTTTCCATTTCTCCCCGATGAAGACGTGTCCTTCCGCCCGTCCGCCATAGATTGGATATTTCTCATTCCACACAAGGCTATCGACAGGGTCATAGATTCTTAGAAAAAGAGTCCGGCTCCTGTTCGACAGAGTTAATAAGGAGCGGTCGAATAGCCATGCTTTGAACCACATATCTTCCCCCGTCTCATAGATTCCCTTACTAAAGAGCATATACGATTGGTCCTGAGACAGCCCCGCATGGGTTACCTCCAAGCCCTGTGTGATTTGCGGTTGACTCTGTCCCGACGCAGTCAGGCAGAACAGAAAAACAAACAGGAGTATAAGATTAGCCTGGCTGATTTTTAAATAAGACTTTTTTAGACTAACTAAGGATATTGTCACTATTGAACAGAAGGCAATACGAATACTTGAAAGTTTATTCTTCATAATAAAGGTTAGTTCAATGAATGATAAACGTATGTAAATTTGATGATTAGCAAAATTAGCTGTCACTTTATAATGCTGATTTATAAAGCATTATAAACTAATGCTGCGAAAATCACCCAAGCCAAAGTTACGAAAACATTTTATACGGTAGAGGATTTCTGTGTTAATCTAACTAACACTTTTCTTAATAAACGTAACTTTACGTTAAACGGGTAGGATTTCTTGACAAAACAGGTATAAAAAGTGCGCTTTTTCAGAATAAAAAAGAAAGTTAGGCGGAAAAACGGCAAAGAAACAGTATTTTTATTACACATTGATTATCAGTAGGTTACACCTACAACGCGCTCCATGGTGGAGAAACTAATTTGTAAAAGCATAGCTTTTAGCTTGTAAAAGGGCTGCTTTTACAACATCAAAGCATAGCTTTTGCCGTGCAAAAGGACTGCTTTGAGAGTGTAAAAGAGACGTTTTGAAGTGAATTTGTGCCCTTTTTGGCCGATAAAAGAGCCAAAAAGAGGGCCAAAAAGCTAAAAAGTAAACTTACTCCATGCTAGATGAAGGGAAAATAAAGTGTTAAAAATAGGGAGGAAAAGTTTACAAAACAGATTGAAATTATTGGGCAAACGTATTGCGACTGTTTGATAACACCGCACGTCTGAAGCCTTTGGGGGCTACGACAGCGGCTTATTTCCGCATAAGCCACTGCCGGGTGGGCTGATCAAACTTCTCGATGGCGTAGCGCAACATGGTGCGGGGCATTTCCAGGCGATGGGCTTCCACGTAGTCATAGAGCCGCTCGGAATCTTTCTTTCCGGCCTCGCGCAGCATCCAACCGATGGCTTTGTGCATGAGATCGTGGGGATGGCCCATCATCTTCGTGGCCAGTTGGTAGGTGTCTTCCAAGTCGCCACGGCGAATGAAGGTGACTGTCGAAACGATGGCGATGCGATTATCCCACAGCAACGGGCTTTCGGCCAGGCGGTAGAGCACATCGCGCGGCTTGTCAAGAAGGTAGCCGCCCACAATCTGAGGGGCAGTGAGGTCGACCAGATCCCAGTTGTTGATACGGTCGGTCACGGAGAGATAGAAGTCGAAAACCTCGCGACTCACCTCCTTCCGACTTTGCTGTACGAGAATCAGAAGACCGCAGAGGCGCATCTCGTGCCACGGACTCGCCAGCAATTCCTTGACGGTCGTGAAGGAAGCGTCCTTAAACTCCTTGGCCACAAGTCTGATATTCGGTACGACGACGCCAATAAAACGATCGCCTTCGCCATACTCGCCCTTGCCCGTCTTGAAGAAACGGGGCAGAATCAGTCGCTTTTCTTCGGAGTACAAGGCCAGCAATGCCTCGTAGATGTCATTGACCTGTTGTGTCATATGTTTTGAAATGAAATGTAAAGAATGTTTTTTTAGGATGCCACAAATTTACGAATATTTCATGCGTTAGCCACTGTTGGATAGGATAAATTTAAATAATGACGGGCTGTTTTCCTACTTTCTTTATCGTGGAACTTTGCAAACTGAATCCACCTTTTAAATGAGGCTGTCGTAAACTGCGCACGCAAGTGAGATTGGTAAATATAAGTTTACGGGACATAGCTTGACGGATTGCCATAGATTTTGTATCTTTGCGATACATTTGATTGCTATGGAGAAGAAAATCAAAGCACTGTTTTTTGACATCGATGGCACTTTGGTCAGCTTTTCGACCCATCGGGTGCCTGAATCCGCTGTTGAAGCCTTGGCAGAAGCGAAGCGCAACGGCGTGAAAATCTATATATCGACCGGTCGGCCCGTCCGTCTGATTGTGAATTTACAGCAAATCGACCGGCTCGTCGATGGCTATGTATCTACCAGTGGTGCCTATTGTTTCGTGGGCAAGCATGCCGTTTGCTGCGAGGCCATGCTGCAAGAAGATGTCGACAGCGTGCTGGAGGCCTGCCGGACATGGAATGTTCCCGTCGTAGTAGTGGGCACGTCAAAAGTGGCCGACTATCTGGATGATGGGTCGATAGACCGCGCTTTCAGGATAGGATTGGGACTTCATGACTTTCGTTTCGACCCTTTGGACGAAGTGATGCGGGAACCGATTCTGCAACTTACGCCCTTCTTCTCGCCTCAACAGGAAGCCGAAATCATGCCGAAACTCAAGATTTGCACAAGTGGAAGATGGACAGACGCCTTTGTCGACATCACTTCGGCGAAGGCCGACAAGGGTCTTGGCTTGAGGGCTATGGCCGAATACGAAGGGTTTAGCGTGGCCGAGACGATGGCGTTTGGCGACGGCGGCAATGACATTCCTATCTTGCGCGAGGCCGGTATCGGTGTTGCCATGGGCAACGGGCGTGACGACGTGAAGGCCATGGCCGACTATGTGACGACACATGTTGATGAAGATGGTATCGCCCATGCCCTCCGTCATTTTAGCATTATCTAACTCGTAATTTCTAATTTATTATTTCTTATCTTATAATTTATGAAAAGGTTTATTGTTGCGGCCCTGTTGGCAGGATTGACTCTGCCAATGATGGCTCAGAAAGCTGCCGATGATTCTACGGCTTGGAAGTCGCGATTGCAGTGGTTTAAGGATGCGAAGCTCGGCATTTTCATCCATTGGGGCATCTATGCCGTGGATGGTGTGTCGGAGAGTTGGTCGTTTCATAACGAGCGAGTGCCCTATACCGATTATATGGCGCAGGCCAAACGCTTCACGGGAAGCAAATGGAACGCCAAGGATTGGGTGGATTTGATCAAGGAGAGTGGTGCCAAATATGCCGTTCTAACCACCAAACACCACGATGGCGTGGCTCTGTGGAACACTAAGGCAGGCAAACTCAGCACCGTGAAGACTACGAAGGCGAAGAAAGATTTCATCACTCCATTTGTCAACGAGCTGCGCGAGCAGAACTTAAAGGTAGGCCTTTACTACTCGTTGCTCGACTGGAGCCATAACGATTATCCTAATTTTATAAAAAGCAAACCACGCTATAAGATTGCCGATGACCCCAAACGATGGAATCGTTTCGTGGACTTCAACTTTGCGCAGCTCGGTGAATTGCGTAATCAATTCAACCCCGATTTGTGGTGGTTTGACGGCGATTGGGAGCAGAGCGCGGAAGACTGGCGTGCTCCGGAGCTGGTGACTTTCTTGCGCGAACGCAATCCCAATGTGGTCATCAACAGCCGTGTGCAAGGCTATGGCGACTATGCCACACCTGAAGTGGGCGGCCCTGTTCAGCAACCGGACGATCCTTATTGGGAACTTTGCATGACAATGAACGACTCTTGGGGCTATCAGCCTAAGGATACGCTGTTTAAAACGCCTTACGAATTGCTGCGTTCGTTCTGCGACTGCTTGAGTATGGGTGGCAATATGCTGCTCGACTTCGGCCCACGCGAGGATGGAACGATACCTGAACCGGAAGTAGCGATTCTGAAAGAGTTCGGCCGTTGGACTGCCAAACATCATGAGGCGATCTACGGAACCGACCGTGGTGTTTACAAAGATGCTTTCCAAGGCTACACCACTCTGAGCAAGGATCACCGCACGCTCTACCTCTTTATTCCTTATCGCCCACATGGCGAGGTGGAAGTAAAGGGTCTTTTGACAAAGTTGAAAGGCGCGCGCGTGGTGGGAAGCAACACTCCATTGCGCTGGAAGATTTATAATGAGGCCGACTGGCGGGCCGAACCGGGAAACCTCTATGTAGAGATTCCGGAGAAGGAATTGGATAGTGAAATTACGGTTGTCGCGCTCGACTTGGTTGAACCCATCAAGATGTACGTGAAAAAAGAAGGCCGTCAATTCCAGCAATAATAACAAAAATCAACGCATTGATTAAACAAAATGTCGTCAATAGTCGACTTTGCGTTATCAATTTATCATCAATGATTTTTATTTTACAAACCCAATCGTAAGCTATATGTTTATGATTGGGTTTGTCTTTTGATAGTTTAATAGACGGAACTATCAAAGTGTCACCACTTTTGTCGTATTAACAATCGTTTAAACACAACACACTTTACAAATTGTAAGCACAAAATGTAAAAATGTTTACTTTTAATTTGAAACCACATCATTAAACTTTAATCGATTTAGAGCAAAAAAATAGTTACGAAATAACGTTAAAACATTTGTTTGATTACAAGAAAATTACATATCTTTGCGTCCGAATTACAAACGAGCTATTACGATATAATAATTGTTCAGTTTGAAGATGGTAAGTCAAAGTTTGACTATTTCGTCATAACACATCAGGACGGA
>CAUURC010000045.1:0-22968 GCA_963547405.1 uncultured Prevotella sp. | reverse complement strand
AACGGCAACCCAACATTCCTCGGCATGCGCGAGATACACGAGAACTTTCTGCCCCCTTTCAAACGGGCCATCGATGCCGGTGCCCTTTCAGTCATGACATCGTACAACTCGCTCGACGGCATTCCTTGTACGGCCAACAGCTATTTCCTGACCGACGTGCTGCATAAAGAGTGGAATTTCCACGGTTTCGTGGTATCCGACCTCTATAGTATCGATGGAATCTGGCAGACACATCACGTTGCCGCCACCCGACAGCAGGCCGGCGTGATGGCACTCCATGCGGGAGTGGACGTCGATTTGGGCGCACTGGCCTACGAAGGACTGGTCGAGGCTGTGAAGAAAGGGGAAGCTATCGAGGCCAGAATCGACACGGCTTGCGCACGAATCCTGCGTATGAAGTTCGAGATGGGCCTCTTCGAGCATCCATACGTTAACCCGAAGGCAGCCCGCGACGTGCGTAATGCCGACAATATCGCGGTGGCCCACCAGACGGCTTTGGAGCTGATTACGCTGTTAGAGAACAAAAACCACACGCTACCGCTGCGCAAGGACATGCGAGTAGCGGTCATCGGCCCCAACGCCGACAATGTCTACAACCTTCTTGGCGACTATACCGCGCCACAACCAGAGGGTAATGTAAAAACCATTTTGGCCGGCGTAAAGACCAAACTGCCGACTGCTAATATAGAATATGTGAAAGGCTGCGCCGTCAGAGACACCAACGACTGCAACATTGATGAAGCCGTGGCAGCAGCCCGACGAGCCGACGCCATTATTGTAGCAGTAGGTGGATCGAGTGCCCGCGACTTCAAGACGAGCTATAAGGAAACCGGTGCCGCCGTGAGCGATAGCAAAAGTCTGGGCGATATGGACTGCGGCGAAGGTTTCGATCGTGCTACGCTCACGCTGTTGGGTCGCCAGCAGGAACTGCTCGAGGCCTTAAAACAGACCGGCAAGCCCTTAGTGGTGATCTATATCGAAGGTCGACCGCTCGAAAAGACATGGGCCGCAGAGCATGCCGACGCCCTCCTGACAGCCTACTACCCCGGACAGCAGGGCGGGCAGGCCATTGCCGACGTGCTCTTCGGCGACTACAACCCCGCCGGACGCCTGCCCGTGAGCGTGGCCCGCCACATCGGACAGTTGCCGGTGTACTACAACAAGAAGGCTCCTGCCGCCCACAACTACGTTGAAATGAGCGCCAAACCGCTCTATAGCTTCGGTTACGGACTGAGTTATACGACCTTCGCATACACCAATCTACAGATAACGAAGAAAGATAAATACACGTTCGATGTCAGTTTCGACGTAACCAACACAGGTAACTGTGACGGCGATGAGGTGGCCCAGCTTTACCTCCACGATGAACTGGCCTCAACCGTACAGCCCCTCTTACAGTTGAAACACTTTGAAAGGGCAATGATCAAACGTGGCGAAACCCATCACTTCACCTTCACGCTGACAGCCGATGACCTGTCCATAGTCAATGCCGAGATGAAACGCGTGGTGGAACCGGGAGATTTCACCATCATGGTGGGAGCAAGCTCAGACCAAATCAAACTCAACGGCAAGCTGACAGTAGAGAAATAACTCGTAATTTTTCTTAGGTCTCTGTCTAATTTCCCTATGAAAAATCTATACAAACCGCTCGTTTATTTTGCGTTAAGAAAAAAGTTTTCGCAAATAAGCCAAGCATTTGGGTAGTTGGCAGAAAAACAATAAGCTATTGATAATCAGTGATTTGTTTGAAATAGCCGCCCGAAAGTTGAGTAAAAGCGGCCCAAAACATCAATAAAAACGGCTCAAAGCAGCCCTTTTACCTTGTCAAAGCATCACTATGACCACGCGAAAGCATAGCTTTTAGCGTGTAAAAGGGCTGCTTTTACCATGCAAAAGCTATGCTTTGACCCCGAAAAAAGCGAAAAACGACAGCATGAAAGGGTAAAAAACGGCTTTTCATTCTTGTTTTTCGCTCTAATTGAAGCATTTTTAGAGGCCGTTTTTGTGATAGGATTTTTACATTTTCTACGCCTTTCGTTCTCGGAAACGATTATCCTTTGACCAACTGCCACAGCCGAATGGCTAAGTCGCGCGCGTATTCGTTGTCGTAACCCACAGGCAAACGCAGCGTCTCCTGTTTGGTGAAAATCAGCAATTGATACTCGCCGATGGTGTAAGGTGTGGCACTATTGACGAAACTAATGTCAAGAATCGTGTCGAAAGGGTAGACGCGGCCTTGCACGATCAGCCGCCGGGCGTCGGTATAGACGAGGATTACACCGGTAACTTCGTTGCCCAGCGCGGCATTGAGCGTTATCGTATCGTTGGGTTCTCCCATGTCCTCTACGACTTCCGCTAACGAATGATAGACCGTTTGTATCGTCAAATTCTTGGCTTTGCGTTTCTCCTTCCAGCGCAAAGCAATGTAAGCCAGTGGGAAAATCAGCACTAAAAGGGCTACAAAACCGAGAAATTGCACTAATAAAAAGGCAGCAATGGCTGCCAGAAGCCAACGAGATTTGCCCATACTTATTTGTTTTTGGTTATGTTCTGCTACAAATATACATCTTTTTATATAGAAAAGCTGCGTTAAAAAAATGGATATTGACATGGTGTATTGATATTTTCACTATATTTGCGATAATTAATCATTTGCCTCACAATCAGTTATTATCCTTTTTTACCTACACCGCCATGCCAAAAAACAATCTTCTCCTCGTGTTACTTTTGGGCACAGCCCTTCCGCTACAAGCCCAAACCATCGTCAAAAAGGATTCTACGGCCTTGAAAATAGGCTACACCAAGGGTATATCGGGGCTCATTACGGGTTCGGTAGACCAAGTGACGGAACAGCAACTGAATAAAGGTCTGACCATCAACGCGCTGAGTGCGCTGAACGGTCAATCCGCGGGTGTGAGCGTATCGACAGGCCCTAATCAGGAAGCCATGCTCAATGCGGTGCGCGTGCGTGGTACAACGTCGCTCACGGGAGGCAACGATCCGCTTGTCATTATCGACGGCGTGTCGTCCGACTTGGCCACGTTGAGCACCATCTATCCCGCTGATATCGAGCGTTTCACCATCCTGAAAGACGCTTCTGAAACGGCGCAATACGGTTCGCGCGGTGCTTCGGGCGTCATTGAGGTGACCACCAAGAAGGGAAAGGGCGAACGATTCCACATCAGTTACGACGGTAACGTAGGGTGGGAGGCCGTCTACAAACGCATCGGAATGCTTTCGGGCAGCGAGTTTCGCCAAGCGGCGGCCAATCTGGGCATGACGATCGCGGACCATGGTGGCGATACCGACTTCAGGCGATCCATCGAACGCACGGGATGGGTGCAGAACCATCACGTCGCCTTTGGTGGAGGAAGCGACCAAAGCAACTATCGGGCGTCTGTCGGCGTGATGGAGCATCGGATGGTCGTGAAGGAAAACGCCTATCGCAACTACATCGCCAAGCTCGACATCACGCAAAAAGCCTTCGACGAACGGCTCTCCGTCGACCTTGGTATCTTCGGAAGCATTCAGAAGAGCAAGCCGATTCCGTTTCCAGGGAGACTTTTCTACTCGGCTGCCGCGTTCAATCCGACGTTCAGCAATGGGCTCAACGCCGCCGGCGGATGGGATCAGGTGCCTGAAGCGTCGTGGATTACCAACCCCAACTCGCTGCTCAAGATGGAGAACGATAAGGATGACGGCCACTTCAATGCCCATCTGCGAATGAGCATGGACTTAGGACGAGGGCTCAGCGTGACCGCTTTCGGTTCTTATTCCTACAATACGGGCAACCTCTCACACTACTATCCCACCTTTGTATGGTCGCACGGCGAGGCTTATCGGGGCGATGACAAGAGCGAGGATATGCTTGCCAACCTGTCGATTAACTACCGAACCAGCCGAGGAGCGCACCAGTTGGAGCTGTTGGGACTGGCGGAAGTGCAGCACAGCGTAGGAAAGGGTTTCCATACGCAGGTGAGCAACTTCACGACCGATGCCTTCGGCTATCACAATCTGGCTGCCGGAGCCGTCCGTCTGTGGGAAGGCACGGGGTCGTATTACCAAGACTCCCACATGGAATCGTTTCTGGCACACGCCCAGTACGTGTTGGCCAATCGTTATATCTTGTCGCTCAACGCGCGTGCCGATGGTTCTTCCAAGGTGGGACGCAACAATCGGTGGGGCTTCTTCCCTTCGGTGTCGGGCGCATGGGTCATCGACAAGGAGCCATGGATGCAGCCGCTGCGACAGATCAGCAAGCTGAAGCTGCGCATGGGCTATGGTGTGTCGGGTAATCTGGGCGGTATCGATGCCTATATCTCACAACAGTCGGTCATGCCCAACGGCGTAGTGTCGGTGGGCGGCACACTAACGACGACGTTGGGAATCATCCGCAACGCCAACCCCGACCTGAAATGGGAAATCAAACGCACGTTTAACGTCGGACTCGATATGGGTTTTTGGAACAACCGCGTGGTGCTGACAGCCGACTACTACACGTCGCACACCTCCAATATGCTCTATCTTTACGACGCCAGTGTGCCGCCGTTTATCTACGATAAGGTGCTGGCCAACCTCGGTTCGATGCGCAACAGCGGACTTGAAATCGGTTTCGGAATCACGCCCTTGCGCACGGAAGACATGGAACTGAGTGTCAATATGAATATGGCTTTTGCGCGCGACAAACTCGTTTCGCTCAACGGCTACTTCAACGGAGAGTATCTCACGACGCCCGATATCAAAGGAATTGCGGCCCTCGGTGGCGCCGGCTTCCACGGAGCGAGCGACGCCGTGTTCCAGATGGTGGGCCAACCGCTGGGCGTTTTCTATCTTCCCCACTGCAAAGGCCTCATCCGCAATGACGACGGAAGCTATCGCTACGACGTGACCAAGGAGAAATACATCTGCGGCCAGGCCACGCCCAAGGCCACACTGGGCTCGAATATCGCCTTCAGATACAAGGCTTTCGACGTGACCATGCAGACCAACGGAGCCTTCGGTCACAAGATTTACAACGGAACGGCCCTCTCTTACATGAACATGTTGTCGCTGCCCAACTACAACGTCATGAAAGGCGCGCCCCAAAAGAATATCCAAGACCAGACGATCAGCGACTACTGGCTCGAACGTGGCGACTATCTCAACATCGATTATCTGACTTTGGGCTGGACTGTACCGGTGAAAACGACCTACATCCGCAGCCTCCGATTCTCGCTGTCGGTCAACAATCTGGCCACCATCACGGGTTACAGCGGCCTCACTCCGATGATCAACTCTTCGGTTATCGACGGCACGCTGGGCCTCGATGACAAGCGCAACTATCCCGTCTATCGCTCTTATGCCTTCGGATTAAGCATTAAATTCTAAACCATCGCTCGCCCATGAAACGTTTTCTTTTTCCTTCCTTACTGGTGATATTGCTGGTTTCGTGCTCGCTCACCGAGCATCCGAAAGACCAGATTCCCGAAGAACAAGCCTACACCACGGCCCGACAATTATATCAGAACACCGTGGCGACACTCTATAATTATATAGGTGGCGACGCCGACGGTCAGGGACTGCAGGGTACTTGTCGTGGAGTCTACGACCTGAACACCTTCGGTAGCGACGAGGCCATGCTGCCCACGCGTGGCGGCGACTGGTATGACGGCGGCCTCTGGCAAGCTATGTACAAACATTCGTGGGCTCCCGGCCACGACCTTTGCAAGAACGCGTGGCTTTATCTCTACAAGGTCATCACGCTCTGCAACCGTTCGCTCGAAACATTGCAGGCCCACGGCAACCTTGTCGACGCGGCTACGCTACGCGGTTATCAAGCAGAGGTGCGTGCCTGTCGTGCGATGTACTACTGGTATCTGATGGATCTCTTCGGCAACGTGCCACTCATCACGTCTTCAGACGTGTCGATGAGTCAGGTGACGCAGGAAAAACGCAGTGTCACCTTTGCCTTTATCGTCAAGGAATTGCAGACCGTACTGCCCGATTTGGCCGACGAGAACAGTGTGAAATCGGGCTATTACTATGGTCGGGTGACGCGTCCTGTGGCCTGTTTTATACTGGCCAAGCTCATGCTTAATGCCGAAGTGTACGGCGATGATGACTGGACCGACGGGCAACGACCCGACGGCAGCCGGATGAAGTTCAGCGTCGACGGACAAACGATGAACGCCTGGCAGGCAACCGTGTATTATTGCGACAAGCTCGATACCTCGTTCGCGCTCATGCCTAACTATCGTGACAATTTCTTGGTGCACAACGAGACGTCAACGGAAAACATCTTCGTCATTCCCATGGACAAAAACCTCTATCGTCAGCAACAACAGAACCTCTCCCGGTCGTACCATTACCGCCACGCGGCGGCCTATGGCTTTACCGGTGAGAACGGATCGTGCGCCACGCGCAAGGTTTTGGAGGTGTTCGGCTATGCTACAAAGGCAGAGGATCCACGCTTCGGGGAAAACTATTTTGCCGGTCCGGTGGTCGATCTCAACGGCAATGCCGTGGCGGATCGCGGCGGAAAGCAGCTCGTCTATTATCCCACAGCCGTCGAAATGAATCTGAGCGGCAGCCCGTATGTAGAAACGGCAGGGGCCAGAATGCGTAAGTATGAGATAGACAAGAATGCTCTGAAAGACGGAAAGCTGATGGACAACGACATCGTTTTGTTCCGTCTGGCCGACGTTTTGCTCATGCGGGCTGAGGCAAAGGTAAGGATGGGGCAGGCAGGACAGGCGGATTTCGACCGTGTGCGCAGCCGTTCCACCGGCGTCCATCGTGAGGCAACGTTGTCAAATATCCTCGACGAGCGACTGTTGGAGCTGGCTTGGGAGGGCTGGCGCCGTCAGGATCTTATCCGGTTTGGTCTCTTCTGTTCGTTGTATGATGGCAGCGACCGAGTGAAAGAGGACGACGGACACACCACCGTCTATCCCATACCGGCCGATGTCAGGGCGATGAATGTCAAACTCGTACAAAACAAGGGCTATTAAGCCTTCCTAAGTTTTTTGCATAATGCTGTTCTCGTTTCCAAATATATTACGTATCTTTGCAGCATTACTGCAAAATTGAAATACATACGATAAACAATGAAGATAAACAAAGCCTTTTATGGGGGCGCCATTCTCCTGATGGCGCTCTGCGCTACCTCCTGTAACAACAAGAAATTCCAAGTAAACGGAACGATTTCTGAAGCTAAGGACTCCATCCTTTATCTTGAAAACATGTCGCTGAATGGCCCTCAAGTGGTGGATTCCGTGAAGTTGGGCGAAGATGGTTCGTTTGCTTTCAGCGAGAAAAGCATTGCCGATAACCCTGAGTTTTATCGACTGAGAATCGCCGATCAGATTATTAACGTGAGCATCGATTCGACAGAAACCGTCACCTTTAAGGCCGCTTATCCTACGATGGCTATGAATTATGAGGTGTCGGGATCGGACAATTGCGCCAAGATAAAGGAACTAACGCTCTTGCAACAAGGCCTTCAGGCCAGGCTGAACGCCATTGCCAAGGATATCAATCTGGGCGTTGACGCAGTAGAAAATGGCATAAATCAGGAACTGACAGCCTACAAGGACAACGTGAAACGCAACTATATCTTCAAGGAACCCATGAAGGCGTATAGCTACTTTGCCCTATTCCAGACTGTCGCTTTGGGCATGCAGCAGGCTCTTATCTTCAATCCGCGCAGCAATGAGGCCGACATCAAGGTCTACGCGGCGGTGGCAACGAGTTGGGATACCTATTATCCGAACGCCGAACGCGGTAAGAATCTCCACAACATTGCTATCGAAGGAATGAAGGATATGCGCATCGTGAAAGCACGTCAGCAGGAGCGATACATTGACGCCGAGAAGGTACAATCGGCCGGTATAATCGATATAGCCTTGCCCGACAATAAAGGTAACGTGCGCAAATTGTCGTCGCTGCGTGGTAAGGTGGTGTTGCTCGACTTCCATCTCTTCGCCGCTAATCATAGTATGGAACGTATTATGATGTTGCGCGACCTCTATAATAAGTATCACGCGCAGGGATTGGAAATCTATCAGGTGTCGGTCGACCCCAATGAGCACTTCTGGAAGACACAGACTGCAGCCCTTCCATGGGTGAACGTGCGTGACGAAAACGGCAGCGACAGCCAACTGATGCGCACATACAACATCCTTCAGATTCCTACTTATTTCCTAATAGACCGCAACAATACGCTTGTGAAGCGCGACGCGCAGGTGAAGGATATCGATGCCGACATCAAAGCGCTGCTGGCCCGATAAGCAACGGCAGCCGAAAAGTATAACCATGTATCGCCCGGAAGAGTGCGATGCATGGTTTTTCACATGAAAATTCAACCTTGTTTCCCCCTTCGGGAACAATCATTATCAATCCGCAATTATTACAATCCTAACTTAATCATGAAGAAATTCTTTGTTTACATGGGCTTGTTCTTCAGCACAATCCTGCCCGTTATGGGCCAGGAGGTTGCGTTCAACTGGCCTTATCAAGTAAAAGATGGTACAATCGTTACCGAAGTTCCTCAACGGCCGGCCGGCCAACAGTCTGCTTTGGGCCTCACGGCACCGAAGATGAAGACCGTAAGAGTGGCCTTCGTCGGCCTTGGCATGCGTGGCCCGGGTGCCGTTTTCCGCTGGACACACATCAATGGTACCGAAATTAAGGCACTCTGCGACTACGAACGCGAGCGCGCCGAAGCCTGCAACAAATATCTTCGCGACGCAAGCCTGCCGGCAGCTGACATCTACAGCGGTGAAGAAGGCTACAAAAAGCTCTGCGAACGCAAGGATATCGACCTCGTTTACATTGCTACCGACTGGCTCCATCATTTTGTTGTGGCCAAATATGCCTTAGAACAGGGCAAGCATGTGGCCATCGAAGTACCTTCGGCCATGAGTATGACCGAGATTTGGACACTCATCAACCTCTCCGAAAGCAAGCGTCTGCACTGCATGATGCTCGAAAACTGCTGCTACGACTTCTTTGAGCTCAACTCGCTCAACATGGCACAGCACGGTGTTTTCGGCGAAGTGATCTATGCTGCGGGTGCCTATCGTCACGACCTTTCTCCATTCTGGAAAGCCTATTGGAAAAAAGACGCCAGCGATAAGTTGGGCTGGCGCCTCGACTATAACCAGAAATTCCGTGGCGATGTGTACGCTACACACGGCCTCGGCCCCATTGCGCAGGCACTGGATATTCACCGTGGCGACCGCATGACTACGCTTGTGGCCATGGATACCAAGTCGGTGAACGGTAAAAAGTGGGTTGAGCAGATGTCGGGTAAGCCATGCAAGGACTTTGCTAACGGCGATCACACCGTTACGATGATACGCACAGAGGAAGGTAAAATGATGGAAATCCACCACAATACGATGACTCCACAGCCTTATAGCCGTATGTATCAGTTGGTGGGAACAACGGGATTTGCCAATAAATATCCTATAGAAGGCTATGCCTTGTCGGGCGAAGACATGAAGAAAGCCGGTGTGAAGCCGTCTGCCGACGACCTTTCTGGTCACAGCTTTATGAAGAATGTTGACCGCAAGGCGCTGGAAGCAAAGTATGAAAGTCCCATCATCAAGCGCTATGAGGCCAAAGCCAAAGAGGTAGGTGGCCACGGTGGTATGGACTTCATCATGGACAGCCGCCTGGTTTATTGTCTCCAGCATGGTCTTCCCCTTGATATGGACGTCTACGACTTAGCCGAATGGTGCTGTTTGGCCGAACTCGGCAGTGTTTCTATGAATCATGGCTGCATGCCTGTGGCCGTGCCCGACTTTACACGTGGGCACTGGAACACCGTGAAAGGCTACCGTCACGCATTCGCCACACCCGAAGAGGAGGCTGAAGTGGACAAGGCCAGTGCCGAATTCACAGCTAAGCTGAAAGAGAAAGGCGCCAAGTATTGGAAGAAAAAGGACAAGTAAGCGACTTGTTCAAGTAAACCCGTTGACAAATCATCAGTCAACGGGTTCATAACAGACAAGTAAACAAGTTGATTGTGTTGCGCAGACAACATGCTTTTAAAGCCATCAACTTGTTTACTTGTCTTTTTATTTTGTGCAATAAAGTCTTCAATAGCTTGTCAGAAACACCTTTAATATAAGTTAAAAAGCAGAATTTCCAACTACGATGTGTCTACAAAAAAGCTGTTGTTTTGTCCTTTTAATAAACAACAGACCACAATGGAAACAGCGCATCGACCTTCTATCAAAACCTACTTAGACTTCCTTCAGCTTAAAGATAATCGGTTCGTGATGTGGCGATTGACCCGCAACCAAGAACTGGAAGATTATTGGCAACAATTCATTGCCACGCACCCGGAGCTGAAAGATGAATTTGAGAAAGCCATCCGCGTATGCGACAGCGTGCGCCTCAATAGCAATCAATATACCGGACAGCAGGTCTTGTATGACAGAATCAAAGATAGCGTGGCCAAACAAAAACGCCGTCGTGCGCTACACATTTATCGAATGGCGGCCGCTGCGGCTATTCTCTTGTTACTGATAAGTCCGTTGGCCTATCTCGGTATGCGTGAATGGAACCAACACGATGAACCAAGCAAAGAACTGATTGGCGAGATTTTCCAATCAAAAGATATCATGTTGGCTGTCGATGGGCAGACTGTGACGCTCCCGCAATCCATCAACATGATGATTAAAGACGGCTATGTCTATTACGGGGCGAAAGGAGTGGCCGCATTGAAAGGCAAACATTGCTGCATAACGGTACCAGCGGGCAAGCATACTTCGCTGACGTTACCCGATCGTTCGCAGCTCTGGATCAACGCCGGAACGACTGTCAAACTGCCCACTACCTTTAATAAAGGTACGCGTGATATATATGTAGATGGTGAAATTTTCATAGATGCGGCCCATCGTCCTTCGCAACCTTTCATCGTACATACCGATCGAATAAACGTAACGGTACATGGTACGAGCTTTGATGTTTTGGCCTATCGGGACGAGGTTGCGCCGGCTGTAGTGCTCGTCAGGGGCAAAGTTATGGTGACGACACCCCGCAATGGCAGCATGATGATGCAGCCCGACGAGCGTGTGGCCTTGACTAATGGTAAGCTGGAGAAGCAAACGGTGGACGTGGCCGACTACGTAAGTTGGAAAGACAACTACCTTTCTTTCAGCAATACACCGATAGAAAAGGTGCTCAAACAGGTGGGGAAATATTATAATATCCGCTTCACGACAGCCGACACGATACTCACCGGCAAGCGAATATCGGGCAAGCTCTATCTCTCGAATCAGATAGACGACGTGCTCAACTCTATCTCTCTCATGACGGCAACCACTTATAAACGAGATAAAAACATTGTAAAATTCATAGAAAAAGAAAGGAGATAACGCTTATGAATCAAACAGATTGACCCTACATTACAGCCGAAGGGTGTTCTGATACAGCCCGGAGACTGTTGAATTTATAAAAAATCATCTTTTCCTACTACTAAACAGAACACAAATGTATCCATTTAAATCTAAATTTCATGAGCATCCACTGCACAGCCGCACAGGAATAGTCAAGGCTACGGCCCTATCCGTGTTGCTCTCGCTGGCAGGAGTACTGTGCGTTTCGGCTGGTACGATGCGTGCACAAAACCTGAAAGTAACCCTGAACGTTACCAATACGACAGTGAAGGAAGCCATCAGTAGGATTGAAAAGGCCGAGGGCTACGTCTTCATCTACAACGATAACCTCCGGCCGGAACTCGATGTGCCGGTTTCATTGCAGGCCTCCAATCGCAACATTGACGAGGTTCTCAAGCTGCTGTTTGCCAAAACGAACATAGCCTATAAGCGTTCAGGTAAACAAATCACTTTATTCAAGAAAACAAACAAAGCCGGACATGACAGCCGAAGCCCCGAACCCGCGCCCACAAAAACGCAGCAAACGGGCAAGCGTATCGTCAAAGGAAAGGTCGTAGACAGCCGTGGCGAACCCATCATCGGTGCCACCATACGTGTGAACGGCAAGGCCGTGGCCGCTGTGACCGATATGGAGGGTAACTTCTTGATAGACATGGAAGACGGCAAAGATCTGGAAATATCTTACATTGGCTATCAATCACAGGTCATCAAGTCGCCCGGCAGACAGGTCGTCGTCAACCTGCGCGAAGACAGCGAAGCACTTGAAGAAGTCGTTGTCGTAGGTTATGGTACCAAGAAAAAGGCCAACCTAATTGGTGCTGTGAGCACAGTGACGGCAGCAGAACTGAAAGACCGCCCTGTCAGCAGTGTGGGGCAAATGTTGCAAGGACAGGTTCCGAACCTTAATATTACCTTTTCGTCGGGCACACCGGGCGAAAGGACCCGAATGAACATTCGTGGCGCAACATCTATTGTGAACTCCGGTGCACCGCTGGTATTGATTGATGGTGTCGAAGGCGACTTGGATCGAATCAATCCGAACGACATAGAATCCATTTCGGTACTGAAAGACGCGGCATCGGCAGCTATCTACGGAGCACGTGCGGGCTTCGGCGTGATTCTCATTACAACAAAGTCCAATAACGACGGACTGGTGCATATCACCTACAATGGACGATATAGTTTCTCGGCTCCGACCCGTAAGACCGACTTCATGACCAATGGTTACGATGTAGCCAAGCTGGTAGATGAGTTCAATATAGCTACCCACAACAGCAGTTATACCAACTTTACGCAGACCGACTACGACGAGTTGAAAGCTCGCCGCAATGACACGACTGAGAATCCGGCCCGTCCGTGGGTCGTAACAGGCGCGGATGGCAGGTATCATTATTATGGCAACTTCAACTGGTACAACTACTTATTTGACTATAGTCAGCCTACTTGGAATAACAATTTGAACATCACCGGTGGTAATAAAAAGTTCAACTACGTGATTAGTGGCAGTGCTAACGACCACAATGGCATATATGCTATTAGCACCGATAAGTATCACACCCGCACGTTGATGGCCAAATTCAACGCGGAAGCAACTCCATGGCTGGATATTTCGGCTAGTGCGTCGCTTTTCAAATCGAAATACAAACAACCGGGATATGACTATGAAGACGGAGGTAATATAGGTAACCTTACCTTTCATGCCATGCCGTGGATCAGTCCGATCAATCCCGATGGCACCAATGTTTACACTTTGCCCAATTCGGGCAATCGGCCGGCCGATGGTTTTACGGCTATGCTCCGCACGGGTAATGGTTTTACAGGCGTGAACAAGACACAGCATACTTACGCTTTGGGCGCTACCATCCATATTTTACCGGGCTTAGACCTCGTCGGAAAGTACACGTATCGCACCTTTATTAAAGACAAGCAATTCAGATCGGCCAGTTTTGACTATTCAGAGCGCCCCGGAAAGATTCTAACCGCTAACTCTGGATTCTTTGCTAATCGCCTAAAAGACATCCGGACGACCGACGATGTTTCCGACTATGATTTGTTCGCAACCTATACCAAGACTTTCAACAACGCTCACAACCTGAACGTTGTTGTGGGAACAAACTACGAAACGGAACATTATAAGAATGTAGAAGCCTCGGCCTACAACATCCAATCAGAGGTGTTGAACGATCTGGCGCTGGGCACTGGTAACAAAGGCGTGAAAGGAGGACAGCACGAATACGCGCTGCTGGGCTATTTTGGCCGCGTCAGCTATGACTACTTTGGTAAGTATTTGGTAGAGGTGAACATGCGTTACGATGGTTCTTCACGCTTTCGCGAGGGCGACCGCTGGGGCTTCTTTCCCTCTGTCTCTCTCGGCTGGCGCATGAGTGATGAAAAATTCTTCGAGCCGTTGAAGGCTGTTGTCAGCAATTTCAAGGTCAGAGGCTCTCTCGGTTCGCTGGGAAATCAGGTGACAGACGGCTATGCCAATGCCTATTATCCTTACATTCGTCGAGCTTCCATCGCCAATACTACGACTATCGGTTACATCTTTGATAACGCACAGGCATCTTATATCAAGCTCGATGCCCCTGTTTCGGGCAGTCTTACTTGGGAAACCATCGTCACCAAGAACCTCGGTGTCGATCTTGGCTTCTTCAATAACCGCCTTTCTGCCACCATCGATATCTACCGTCGCGACACGAAGGACATGCTGGCGGCCTCGCTTACCTTACCTAATGTGTATGGCTACAATGCTCCGTTGGAGAATAACGGCCAGTTGCGTACCAATGGTTATGAAATCGTATTGAGTTGGAACGACCGCTTTAATTTGGCAGGACACCCCTTTGCATACGGTATTTCCGCATCGTTGGCCGACAGTAAGTCTAAATTAGTGAAGTTTGCCGGCAATGAGACCAAGACTTTGGGCAGCAACTACGAAGGCATGGAATGGGGAGAAATCTGGGGTTACCATATCGAAGGAATCTATAAGACCGACGAAGAGGCCACAAACCGTCACATTGACCAAACATTCTTGGGCGGTAACCGCTTCACTTCCAATGCGGGTGACTTGATATTTGCCGATCTCGACAACTCGAAGAAAATCGACAACGGCAAGGGAACTCTGGAAGATCATGGCGATTTAAAGAAAATCGGCAATAGTCAGCCACGTTATCATTATAGCTTCTCTGCCAACCTTTCGTGGAACGGGTTTGACCTCGCGATGTTCTGGCAAGGTATCGGTAAGCAGAATCTGTACCCTGGCGATAACAACATGTTGTTCTGGGGACCTTATTCCCGCTCTTACAGCTCATTCATCCCGTCAGATTTCGTGGATAAAGTGTGGACACCGACCAAGACAGATTCCTATTTCCCGAGAGCAGGAGCCGATCAAGCCCGCTTCTTTGCCATGAAACGACCGAACGACCGCTACCTTCAAGATTTGGCCTACTGCCGCTTGAAAAACTTGACTGTCGGCTATACGCTGCCTTCTTCCTTGACGCAGAAAGTCAGTCTGAGTAAAGTTCGCTTCTATTTCAGCGGCGAAAACCTCTTTATCACGACCAAGTTGAAGAATGATTATCTGGATCCCGAACAGATGACGACCGATGCCAATGGTCGTGTTTATCCATTCTCGAAGACTTATTCTTTTGGTATTGATATTTCATTTTAGTAAACGAAGAATCCTATGAAAAAGCTATATTATCTACCGATAGCCTTAGCGGCACTCACTTTGTCGAGCTGTTCATTGGACAAAGAGCCGTTGGACACGCTGGCGGCTGAGAATTATTTCAATAATCGGGCCGAACTACAGACCTTTACGAATGGTTTCTACGCAGATTTCCCTAAGGCAGAAACACTCTATGGCGAAACAGCTGACGCCATTATTCCTACCGGTTTAACCACAGAAGTGATGGGAACACGTTCCGTTCCCGAAAAAGGCGGCGGTTGGTCGTGGAGCAGTCTGGCCAACATCAATACCTATCTGCAGCGTTCTTCCCGCTGTCCCGATGAGGCCGCACGCAAGGAATACGACGGTGTGGCCCGTTTCTTCCGTGCCTATTTCTATTATAATAAAGTGAAACGCTTTGGTGAAGTGCCCTGGTTCGACGCTCCGCTTGGCTCTACCGACAACAAGCTGTATGACCCACGGACAGATCGCAATACGCTCATGGAGAAAATATTGGCCGATGTTAACTATGCCATTGAGAACCTACCGACAACCTCCAGCCTCTATCGCGTAACCAAATGGACGGCGTTGGCTTTGAAATCAAGAATCTTCCTGTACGAGGGAACCTATAGAAAATATCACGGAATAGACGGTTACGAGACCTATCTGAAGGAGGCTGCCGAGGCCGCTGAAGACTTCATTACGAACAGTCCGTATAAAATTTATACGGCTACGGGTGAGCCTTATCGCAAACTCTTCGTGGCTGACAATGCGGTGAAAGACGAAGTTATCTTAGCCCGCAACTATAATTTGGGGCTCAACATCGTCCATAGCGTCAATCAACACTTCCTCACCGGTGGCTCCAAGCCCGGTATGAACAAGAAGATTGTCGACAGCTATCTGATGAAAGACGGTTCCCGTTTCACCGATCAGGCCAACTATCAAACGATGGTTTACTACGACGAAATGCAAAACCGTGACCCTCGTCTGGCCCAAACTATCGTAGCACCGGGCCACAAGCGCATCGGATCAAACAACGTTGTCTCGCCCTGTTTCTCATCAGCAACCACCGGTTATCAGATTGCCAAGTGGGTGACCGATGCAGGACAGGACAGTTATAACAAATCGCACAACGACATGATTCTCTTCCGCGCAGCCGAGGTTTACCTGAATTTAGCCGAAGCTAAGGCTGAATTAGGCACGCTGTCGCAAGGCGATCTCGACAAGACGATTACGAAGATACGGGCGAGGGTGGGCATGCCCCCACTCAATATGGCTGCGGCCAATGCCAATCCCGACCCTTATCTGACCGCCGCTGAAACGGGTTATCCAAACGTCAGCAGCACCAACAAGGGCGTTATCTTAGAGATTCGCCGCGAACGTACGATAGAATTGTTCGATGAAGGCTTCCGATACGATGACCTGATGCGTTGGAAAGAGGGTAAAGTTTTTGAAAAACAATTCAAAGGAATGTATGTTCCCGCCCTCGACTCCACGAAAAAGTTCGTCATCTTAGACTTGAACGGCAACGGCACCAGCGACCCGCAAGACGTTTGCATCTACGAAGGAACGGCCGCACCCACCGTTGCCAACTATCCAGAATTGGGCGGAATCACCATCTTCCTCAAACTGGGCGAAAACCTTTCGTTGGAAAACGGCGCTAATGGTGGGCACATCATCGTGCACGATATCAAAACAAAGCCACGTTCATGGAACGAAAGCAGAGATTATCTCTACCCGATTCCACAGGATCAGATTACACTCTATGGTGGTAAAATCACCCAAAATCCAAATTGGTAAGCATTATAAAATTAGGTTAGTATCCATTGCGTCACCCGTCAAAGGGGGCGCGATGGATTTAAAAATCTTGTTACATGAAGAATCAGACTTTACGTTTTTATATGTTAATTGAACTACTTTTGTCACTGACGCTCACAAGTTGCGGTGGTGGCAGTGGCCATTCCAATAACGGGGATAACAATGGCGAAAATCCACCGATTGTCATAGAAGACTACAAATACACGAAAGCTGTGGGCGATATTCGATTGATGACCTATAATTCTTATTACTGCAAGAGCAACGGCGCAACACAGTCGTTCAGTGAAGCCCACACCAAAGATTTTGCCGATGTCATCAAAGCGCTGTCACCCGACGTCATTGCCATTCAGGAATTAGATAGTTTCTGCATCCATCGCGGCCAAAGATACCTCTTGGAAGACATCAAGAAGGCCACTGGCATCGACTATCAGATTTTCTTCGGGTCGGCGGCTAACTATGATGGTGGCCGTATTGGTTGCGGACTGATGGTGAAGAAGACGCTGGAGGTGAAAAAGGCCGAAATCATTCCACTACCGGGCAACGAACAACGGGCCCTTATCAAAGTGCAATTGCCCAAATTCACCTTCCTCGCTACTCATCTCGACCTGAATAATTTGGCCCGTAAGAACAGTGCGGATATCATCAACAAGGAGGCTAAAGCAGAGACACAGCCTGTATTTCTGGCCGGCGACCTCAACGATTCACCGGTTTGGGCACCCGACCAATCAGCCTTTCCTGCGCTTCTACAGACCTTTACCATTGTCAGCGAGACCGCAGGCAGTCTGCCCGGACAGCCCGGAACCACCATCGACTACATCCTCTTAGATACGGCCCACACCGGGAATATCACAGTAAAGAAGACTAAAGTCGTAAAAAGATTGTCGATAGAGGGCGACCAAAAGGATATTTCCACTGTATCGGACCATTACCCTGTTTTCGTAGACATCCAAGTAAAATAAGGCCATCTATGCTTTCTTCCGTGCTCAGAACGATATTTCTACTAATTACTCTTACTCTGGCGCAGTTCTGTCTGGCACAGAATTTCAGCGGCGTAAGCGAACTCGTGAGGCGCAGAATACCCTCGCTTCATCGATATATCGTATTCAAATCGCTCCCAAAATCTTCAGAAGAAACATTTATTTTATCCACCCGAAATGGGAAAGTCATAGTTCAGGCCAATACGATATCTGCGGCATCAACGGCTGTGAACCATTATCTGAACCACATTTGCCACAGTAGTATCTCGCATGCTGCCGATAACCTGCCATCCACCGTTAAGGTGATTCCCATCAAAAGGCCTATCCGTGTGTCGACGCCATTCCGTTATCGCTATGCGCTCAACTACTGCACATATAGCTATAGTTACGCTTTTTATCAATGGGAGGACTTCGAGCGCGAACTCGACTGGATGGCCCTTAACGGCATTAACCTCATGTTGGCTCCCTTAGGAACCGAAATCGTATGGCAACAGACACTACAATCATTGGGCTTTAGCGAGGCTTCCATTACCCGTTTTATCCCCGGTCCGGCCTACACGGCATGGTGGTTGATGGGTAATCTCGAAGGCTGGGGCGGTCCGATGAGCCAATCGATGATAGAGATACGCCACCGGCAGCAAGTCAAAATTCTGAAAAGGATGCGCCAATTGGGTATCGAACCCGTGCTACAGGGATTTCCCGGTATCGTACCCTCATTCTTCAAGGACAAGTTTCCCAACGCGCCGGTAATTCCGCAAGGTCTTTGGGGGGCTTTCCAACGGCCTTATATTCTGCTGCCGGGCAATGAAACATTCAATCGGGTGGCCGATCTCTACTATCAGAACATCAAGAAATATTATGGATCCGATATCCGATTCCTCGGCGGCGACTTGTTTCATGAGGGTGGAAACGCGCAAGGGGTAGACCTCGCCGCAACGGCTTCGCTGGTACAACAACGTATGCTGACCCACTTCCCGCAGGCCCGATGGGTGTTGCAAGGCTGGAATAACAATCCGCCGCCCTCACTACTTACCGGCTTAGACAAGCACCATGTGTTGCTCATTAATCTGGCCGGAGAGATTGCTACCTCATGGGAGCAGTCGCAGGAGTTCGGCCAAACGCCATGGCTTTGGGGTAGCGTGAATCACTTCGGCGGCAAAACCGATATGGGTGGGCAGCTTCCTGTGCTGGTGAATGAACCGCATCGGGCCTTCCGCAACTCCTCCAACCACGTAATGAAAGGCATAGGCATTCTGCCCGAAGGTATTCTCACCAATCCCATTGTCTACGATATTGCGCTGAAAACGGCGTGGAACGACCACGCGCCCGACCTCAATCAAATGCTTCGCCAATACATTCTCTATCGCTACGGACGGTGGAGTGAACAGCTCTACAAGGCATGGCAGCTGCTCAGTCGGTCGGTTTTCGGCGAGTTTGAGTTCAAGGGCGAAGGCACGTTTGAGTCTATTTTCTGCGCCCGCCCATCCACAAATGTCACCAGCGTCTCTACTTGGGGGCCGAAACGGATGCAATACAACCCGGCTCTACTCGAACAGGCATTGACGCTCTTTAGGCAAGCTGCCGATAAGTTCGCGGCTTCAGCTACCTATCAGTACGACCTTGTCGATCTGGCCCGTCAGGTTATGGCCAACCATGGGCGTGTGGTCTACCGCCAGGCCATGGAGGCTTATCTGGCCAAAGACACGCTGCGGCTGACCGAAGCGTCACGGCGGTTCATCAATCTCGTACTCTTACAAGATAGTCTCCTTGCCACCAATCGCCATTTCCTTTTGGGCAACTGGCTGAAAGCGGCTCAATCCTACGGCGACAGTGAAGCCGATAGTCGACAGTCGCTCGAAAACGCTCGCACGCAGATTACTTACTGGGGCCCCGATGACCCGGCAACACGTGTTCACGACTATGCCAACAAAGAATGGTCGGGACTGTTACGCGATTTCTACGTGCCCCGTTGGATTGCTTTTTTCAATGAACTAAGCCTTCAACTACGTGGTCAAGATCCGCCTAAAACCGACTTTTTCGCCATGGAACAAGCATGGGCTAAGGACAATAACACTTATCCCATCGAGCCTACGGGTGACTATCTCAAGATGGTCGACCGTGTGATGGCAACCATCGGTTTGAAAAGCGATTGATAAAAAGACCGCTGCCGAAAACCGAGAGGCAGGCCACCTTACTTTCGTAAACACAAAATACTGATATATATACAATGCGAATCTTATACAAGATTGCGGCAATCGCTTGCCTGCTCATCAATATCGGTGTATCCTCCAACGCGCAGGAGTACCCCTTCAGAAATAAAAACCTGTCGTCCGAAGCCCGCGTCAACGACCTGATTGCCCACATGACGCTGGACGAGAAGATTGATATGCTCGAAAGCGACTTCTTCTATCGGGGTTGCGAACGGCTGGGACTGCCCCCTTTCGAGACGGCCGATGGCCCGTTAGGGATAGCGTCCTGGGGACTGAAGGGGCGGGCCACGGCTTTCCCCAGTCAGCTGTCATTGGCAGCTTCATGGAACAGAAGCCTGGCCCAACACCTCGGTGGCGTCTACGCGCAGGAATGTCGGGCACGCGGCATTCATGTCTTCTATGGTCCCGGCGTTAATATCTACCGCTCGTCGAAGGATTCTCGCAACTTTGAATACATGGGCGAAGACCCTTACTTAGCAGCTGAGATGGCCGTACCGTTCATCCAAAGCATACAGGCGGGCGGCGTCATGGCCACCATCAAGCACTTTGTGGCCAACGATCAGGAGTTCGATCGTTACAAAGTAAGCAGCGAAGTGTCGGAAAGAGCCTTGCATGAGATTTATTATCCCCCCTTTAAGGCGGCCATACAGCGGGGTGGTGTGCATGCGGTAATGATGGGTTATAATTTAGTAAACGGCGTTTACTGCGCCCAAAACAAGTACCTGATGACCGACATCCTGCGCAACGCGTGGGACTTCCGGGGCAATATCATGTCGGACTGGGGAGCTACCCACAGCACATTGGCTTCAATTGAAGCCGGTCTTGACATGGAGTTAGGCACCTTCGACAATCTAAATCGGGAGAAACTGCTGCCACTGATTGAATCGGGAAAGCTGAAAGAAAGTCAGATTGATGATAGGGTACGACACATTCTCGAACCTTGTTTCGCGTTAGGATTCTTCGATCGCCCCACGACAAAGGAACTTTCGATTCCCACCTACAACGAAGCAGCCAATCGCATGGCTTACGATGAAGCCTGCGAAGGAATCATCCTGCTGAAGAACGAGCGTCATATCCTACCGTTGCGGTCGCCCAAGACGATTGCGGTTATAGGCCCCAATGCCAATCCCAACGTCGTTGACGATAATACGTTCGACGTAAAAGGCTGTTCGTTTGGGGGCGGAGGAAGTTCTAAGGTCAACCCTTGGTACGTAGTAAATGATATGGAGGGTATTCGCAGAGCATTCCCCGAAGCGCGTATTATCTACAGTGAAGGGGTGTCGAATGCCTACAAGCGTAAGCTGTTCAAGCAAAGCGCGTTCAGGACAAAGGATGGAAAGCGAGGACTATATGCTCGCTACTATGCGCTCGACGCGCAGGAAAACCGGATGAGCAACGAGCCGAAGATAAGCCGTATCGACCCCAATGTCAATTTTAGATGGGAAGAAGGGGCATCGGCTATACAGTCTTTGGGACTCGATTATCAAATAGAATGGGAAGGCACGATGGCGTCGGAGAAGAATGATTCCATTTTATTCTTCGTCGACGCGCAAGGCGGTTATCGGCTGATTGTGGACGACAAGGTCGTCATCGACGAACGAATGTCGCAATCGTTTGCTAACCGCTATGTGAAGATAGCGTCGCAAAAAGGCCGCAAGCACGCCGTTCGACTGGAATATTGGAATCGTCGTTGCAATCCGGGCGAGATACGAATGGGTTGGGACTATGCGTCGGCCGTAGATTATTCCGAAGCCGTTCGACTGGCAAAGCAGGCCGACTGCGTGGTGTTCTGCGGTGGACTGGACGCCAGTCTGGAGTTTGAAGGTACCGACAGGCCCTTTGAGTTACCTTATGGGCAGGATGAACTGATCATGGCTTTGGCACAGGCCAATCCCAATATCATCGTGGCACTGCATGGGGGTGGGGCCATGCGTATGTCGACGTGGATAGACCGCGTGCCCGCCGTGCTTCATTTGCTCTATCCCGGACAAGAAGGCGGCACGGCATTGGGCCATATTCTATCGGGGAAAGTGAATCCTTCGGCCAAACTCCCCTTTACCATTGAGCGCGAATGGAAAGATTCGCCGGCCTATGGCAACTACGACGAGACGCGCAAAGAACGCAAAGTGCATTATCGTGAAGGTATTTACGTGGGCTACCGAGGCTACGAGCACAAGGGCATAACGCCGCTCTTCCCCTTCGGTCACGGCCTTTCCTACACATCATTTGCTTACGAAAACCTCACGGTGTCGGTCGTTGACCGGAAGAAAGCCGTGGTAAAGGTGGCTCTCGACGTGACGAATACGGGACAAAAAGAAGGTGCCGAGGTGGTAGAACTATACGTTCACGATCCCGTTTCAAAGGTGGATCGGCCTTATAAGGAACTGAAGAACTTTGAAAAGGTATGGCTCAAGGCCGGCGAAACCAAGCGTATAGAGATGATATTACAGGCCGATGCTTTCCGATACTACGACGAGCGTCGCCATCAATGGGTATTGGAACGAGGCGTTTTCGATATTTTGGTGGGTGCTTCATCGGCCGATATCCGACAGAAAGCCACCATCCGCCTGTAAAAAAAGAAAAATATCAACGTATAACACCCCACCAAGCGGCCAACACCGAAAGCAACGGATTTCGGAGTTGGCCGCTTTTTTCGCGCAAAACGGTAATGGCACGATACACGAGTTTGCGAACCGACCCCACCTGCAAGTCCATTAGTTCGGCTATTTCCTCATAACTCATGCCGTGCATGTAACGAAGATAGACGGCTTCGCGCTGCCGATCGGTGAGCATGCCCATGAGTTGGGTTATCGTGGCGGCAATGTTCCGGCACTCTTCGTCGTTGATCATCGTGTCGAGGATGGTCACTTCGGTAAAGAAAGGCAACTGCGCGACCTCCTTGTCAGCCT
>CAUURC010000044.1:0-23214 GCA_963547405.1 uncultured Prevotella sp. | reverse complement strand
ACGGCTTTCACCAGTTCATACACGTTGAACTGGAACTGCAGATGATGCGAGTTGCTGAAACGCACACAATTACTACCCTCGATTCTGAGAATCTTCGGGAGCTGTAAAGGTTTCATCGTTTTCTTCATTTGTTTAGTGTTTTTGGTTATTGATTAAATAAAAAAATAGGTGCCGGAATATCACTACCCGGCACCTAAAAGCATTTTTTCGTAGTATTGAGCGACTCAGTAAGGCCTAAAATCCATCTTTAATGCTTCTGAGCGACTCATTAAGGCCTAAAATCTATTTTTCATGCTTCTTAGCGACTAAGTAGGGCATAAAATCGATTTTTCATGCTTCTGAGCGACTCAGTAGGACCTAAAATCTATTTTTCATGCTTCTGAGTGACTCAGTAGGGCCTAAAATCCATTTTTCATGCTTCTGAGCGACTCAGTAAGGCCTAAAATCTATTTTTCATACTTCTGAGCGACTCAGTAGGACCTAAAATCGATTTTTCATGCTTCTGAGCGACTCAGTAGGGCCTAAAATCTATTTTTCATGCTACTGAGCGACTCGGTAGGGCCTAAAATCTATTTTTCACGCTACCGAGTGACTCAGTAAACATATTATTCGCTTTTTATTCTGCTACGGGGTGCACGGAGAACCCGGATGCCCGAGGATAGCTATTCTGTGGACTCACGCCACCCCGGACGAAGCTTAGGTGGAGACCGAGGCCAGTGTTACCTGGGCCGGCCGTCCAATACCATCCGTGCATGTTCACTTCGCTTAGCTCACCATCGTCTTTGCCACGAAGGCCCGAAACAGGGAAATAAACTGTAGCGTCGGGATTAGTAATCTTGTTGTTGAAATGCCAGCCATTATCCCAGACACCGTTTACGTTCATTGGACTATTATTTTCACCATCGGTGGTAAAGCCGGTGAAAGCGTTGGCGGCAGGCATTTTGAAGCCTGCGGGACAGGGGTCGTAGATGGTCTTGACAACAGTATTGTCGTTGAAACCGGTTTCGATGTTATCCATCGACCAAAGGTTGCGATAGGAGTAACCCGTAGGAGGCTGGGCGGTCCAACTACCACCCCACGTGTAAAACGTTTCAGGATGCTGAATGCCATTTTGGATGGACATGTAGTTGCCACCATTCTTGGTGAAAGATCCTGCCGGCGGTGTGTCCGTACCGGGGAAGGCATCTTTGCGGCCAAACTGGTAGAACGTAGCATATCCACTGCGAGTGTTGCCGGGGTTCTGCGTGATGGTGAAGACAGCTTCCTTGTAATTGGCACCATTCTTCTCCGTCTGCTGAACTTTTACTTTTACTGTGCGGGGAACGGTATACTCGGAACCGCTCCAAGAGGTATACTTCCAACCGAGCGTTTCATGAGAGAATTTGTATTTCTTGTTCTGGAAGTTGGTCACTTCCGTCGTGTTCAGTACTCCCTGCGGAGCAAACCACAGATGCCACGACCATACGACTACTCCGGCTTTGGTCACGGCGATAACGGCGTTGCCGTTCTTAATGGCAGAAGCGGGAACCTCGAACTTAACAAAGGCATTAGTGCCGCTGCCAGTCACGTCGAGGTTGGTTACCAGTCCGCTTTCGTCGGCCCAAACTAATTTGGCTCCGTCAGGCACATTGGCTCCGCCGTTGCTCAGCGTAATCCAAGGGTCGGTAATATTTTGGTTGTTGTGATCCTTGAAAGTACGCAGCACGAAATTTTCATTCGGCGTGATATTTTGTGCCTGGCTTATATAGGCGTGCGTATTGTTGTTTCCATTCGTAATGGCGTTGCCATAAACCAGCGGGATGCTGTAATGTCCGGGCGCTGAGATGACATAGCTGTTAGCAGTGCTGCGTGCTACGCTTCCGCCCTTAGTAGAGAGGTCGTAAGGGGTTGTGGCGTTGCCCTTGGCTCCTGCGGTTTTGAGGGCGTTGTTGCGGGCGGCGAGCAGGTCGGTAGCGCCATTCTTTACTGTTACAATTCCGCTTTCGGCAACTGTTCCGCCATTACCTTCGGTTAGGCTTAACTTATCGAGCCAAGTGGGTTTTTCGTTCATATCGAAGGTGTCGTCATTATTAGCATCATAGCCTACTACTTTCCATTTGACGGGTTGAAAGTTAGTTGCCGATCCTTTTTCTTTACGATAGCTCGTGACGGTGTAGGGCGTCGTGCTTTGGGTTTGGTTGTAAGCTATGGGAGCGGGGTCGGTGGCTTCGATCGTATAATCCCAGTTGTTGTCGCGCCCGGTTATCATGTAGGTTTTCGTCGTGCGGGGTGCCCATACTTTGCCGCCGATGTTGGCCGTGACATGGGTGCCATCGGTAAACGTGATGACAATTTTAGCACCGGAAGGAAGCGTCTGGGGAACCATCAGGAAGGTGTTGCCGTCTTTCACGATGACAGTGTTCGGCGTTCCTACAGTCGATTTGTTGATGTCGTCCAACTTAAAATTCTGCTGGCCGCTCAGGTTGCTCCACGTTTTCGTTGTGAGGTCAAAATGGCCGGACTTGTAGATGCCTTGGAACTCGATGCTCTTGATAATTTTGTTCCATGATAGGTTCGAGCCGATGCCGAAACGGATAGCCGTCAGGGCATGGTAAAACTTCAAGGGAACAACGTGGGGTGCTCCGCCCGTGGACGTATAGTTGATGGGATCGGTCTCGGCCGTCATCAGGTCGGTTTGGTTGAGAATGTCGGTCGAAGCCTCGAAGGCTACGTAGGGCAGGCTGCCGGTTGTGGCCTGAACGAGCTTCTGGCTGGCGTTCGTGCCATTCATATAGGGATAAACGGCGTAGAACTTCAGACTTGAGATCGAGGACCCCCAGCTTTTAGGATTCAGCATCTGACCTTCTTTGGTTACTTCTTCATTGTAGAAGTAGCTGGGATTCTGTGAGCCGTTCGGGCAGGCAAAGGTGCCGAAGTTGGCGTCGATACTGCTCTTGAGCCACGCACGGGTCTGTGGCGTGCGCTTCATCGGGTTGACACCCGGAATAGTGCTTTCTTGTAGGCACATGTCAGAGGTGCCGGCTTCGTTGAAGTCGATGCTGCGCGTAAGAAAGGTTTCCGTATCGGCAGCACGCGTCGGAAGGTCGGCATCAAGGGCATCCTGTACATCGGTCACGGTGAAGCTTACGCCGTTTTTGCCGTCATTCGTCTGGTCTTTCGCAATATCCTCGTCGGCGCAGGAAACGCTCACGAAGCCGGCTGCTAACGTAAATAACAGAGCCGAAAAGTGGTATTTGCTATACTTTTTCATCTTCATTTTCTTTTAAATTTTCAATTATCCGAACTCTAAATCTTCGTTTTCTTCGTTGTTGTCACCCACTTCTATCGTGTGGTTAATCTCGCTACCAGCCAGCAGGGATGATTCGTTTTCCAGCCGGGTGACCTCGCACTTGGGCGCGAGATAGCGCTTTAATTCAACTTGGTTTTTCTTCATAATTAACTATAGTTTTGATGAATAAATTCGGTTTTATTTTGCTTTTGCCGAAGGGGCAAAAGGACATAAAAAGTTGAACAAGGGGAACTCTCGGTTGAGCCCTTTGTTTGTGTGGGGCGCGCCGTGTCTCGCGCGTAAGAGGAGGTGTTTAAAAGGATAGTTAATGACGGTGCGTTAAAGAGAAGCAAACTATTTGGAACTACCAAATAATCCGACCACTTTTTTATAAGAGAATTGTAATATTCTCGTATCATAAACATTTCATGTTGTGAAAACATAATTCTCCATTTGATACTCAAATTTTGCTTTATTTTTTCATTCTGGTGCAAAGGTACGGAATGTTTTTAGATTGGGCAAGGAAAGCGAAGATAAGTTGATATATCCTCGATTCCTCGCTTTTTTACTTTGTGGCTCGTTCTTTTATAAATCCGTGGCGATAGGCATAGAGCAGTTCCTGCAAGTCGGCCACTTGTCGGCGAAGTTCTGTGCCCTTGTCGGTGTCGGCTACGAGCATGCGGTGGGCACTCATTTCGATGATGACCGTGGTGCTCTTGATGTCAGTGCCACGCTGGATGGCGTCTTTGGTGCTGGTGAATGGTTCGTGTTGTACCAATTGGAAGCCTCGGCTGTGGTAGACCAGTGTATAGCCGGCAATGCCCGTCTCCTTGTGGTAGGCCTGTGAGAAGCCACCGTCGATGACCATGAGCTTGCCGTTAGCCTTGATGGGATTCTCTCCGTCCATGGCGTGTACGGGTACGTGGCCGTTGATGATATGGCGGTTGGAGCCGGTCAGGCCGAATGCGTCTAATATGCCATCGACAACGGCTTCGTCTTCACGGAGTTTGAAATAGTAGCCTTTTTCTTCTTTGTGGGTGGCTTTGTCCTTGATGAAATAGCGTTCGAAGGTGGCCATCTTGCTCTTGTCGAAGAGCGGACTGTCGGGGCCGCACCATAGATAAAGGAAATAGTCGATGGCATACTCCTTTTCCTGCGGCTCAGAGTCATTCTGGAAGGCTGTGCGAATCATCATGCCGGTGTGATACATGAGGGAACGCCCCGAGTAGCGGCGTCCCGGATAGATTTCAACTTCTTTCAGCGTGCCATCGGCATTCAGTGGGATAGACGCGTGAAAGAGCAGATTGTTGTTGTAGACGGCATACATGCAGCCGTGGCTTAGCATGGCATTGATGTGCTTATGTAGTTTCTCGCAAGCCTTGAAAGAGTGGTGGAGCTTGCCCATGAGTTGCTTTTCCTCGAGGGTAAGTTCGTTGGGGTGTTCGGGATCGATGGTTGGGAAATAGTTGCTGCTGAGTGGATATTCGGTTCCATTAAGCATGATCGTTCCTTTTTCGTAGTCGATGAAGTTGAATAGTTCCCTGTTTTCCATGCCCCATTCAGGATGTCGCTCAAAGATTTTGGCTTCTTCCTTGAACTGGATGATAGAAATGGCTTTGTGCATGAGGGCAGAGAGTCGCAATGTTTTGGCATCGGTTTCCTTGGTGCCGCCACTCAATCGAGGTATGAACTCTTCACAAGGGTCGTCGCCATAGGTTTCCATGGCAAATGTAGCTAGCGGCACCAGATTTATGCCATATCCCTCCTCGAGTGTCGAGAGGTTGGCATAGCGTAGTGACAGGCGGATGACATTGCAGATACAGGCATCGTTGCCGGCGCAGGCTCCCATCCAAAGTATATCGTGGTTGCCCCATTGAATATCCCAACTATGATAGTTGCGCAGCGTGTCTATGATGATATGGGCACCCGGTCCACGGTCGTAGATGTCGCCGAGGATGTGGAGCTGGTCGATGGCCAAGCGTTGGATAACGTTGGCTATCGCAATGATAAAATCATCGGCACGGCCTGTGGAGATGATAGTATCGATGATTCCATTGACATAGGCTGTCTTATTGCTATCCTCGGTGCGCTCGTGCAGCAACTCCTGAATGATGTAGCTGAATTCCGCAGGCAGTGACTTGCGTACTTTGCTGCGCGTATATTTGCTGGAAACGTCGCGGCAGACGGCTACCAGTTGATGGAGTGTGATGTGATACCAGTCTTTCAGATAGGACTCACTCGCCTTCACTAATTCTAATTTCTGTTCGGGATAATAAATGAGCGTGCACAATTCGCGCTTGTCCTGTTCTCTTAGCGTGTTGCCGAACAGGTCGTTGACTTTGCGTTTGATGTTGCCGGAAGCATTCTTCAATATATGCAGAAAGGCTTGATGCTCACCGTGAATGTCGGCTAAAAAGTGTTCGGTGCCTTTCGGAAGATTCAGAATAGCAGAAAGGTTGATGATTTCCGTGCTGGCGTCTGCAACTGTTGGGAACGATTGAGAGAGCAATTCTAAATAGTGTAAGTCTTTTTCTATATCGTACATAGTTTTTGCTTGGGAATAATCTTTTTATGGAATTTGGCTATATAGTTCGAACGTTGCTATTCTTTGAGGGGTATTGGCATATAGCCTTCTGTAAGGCCACATTCCTGCGCCATTTTGTTTTGCAGGAAAGAAACAAATTTAAGAAGTTTCAGGCTTTTTATTGTCTGAACGAAGTTGTCCTCGTCCATCTCTCGCTCTATAAGGTTCTGAGTCAGGTCTTGCAACAAGGATGTAGGGATATACCCACGGTGCTGCTGGTATCTCAAATAAAGAATCTTCTGGAGCAGTATATTGATATTTTCATCTTCAATCTTTAGCTTTTGTACCTTATCTTCAATTTGGAGGAGGATCTGTTGGTCGTGAGCGGCTATGACTTGCTCATAATGGGTAAGAAGATCTGTAGCAAGTGTAGATGCCGGGTATTGGTTCGTGATAATGCTATTACGAAGTTCGCGTATATTTTCCTTTTTCGTCCATTTGGCTATGACCTTTGCTTCTGACCCGCTAAAGGCAACAACGCTATTGGCTTCTCTCACGGCCAGTTTTTGCTGATGAAGCAGTAGTAGACTTCCTGTTTTACGACGCTTTGCGGCCATCATCCAAGGAGTCATTCCACTTAACGGCGAATAGACTACGGGAATTTTGAGCGCAAGATAATGCTTTAGCCTCTTGAAAACTTTGGGATTCCAAGCTCCTAAAATATGTACAATGTCGGGATGATCGTCTGTATTCACCTTGGCCTTGTTCGACAAGTTATGAATGATAGTCGATACAAGTAAGGAATAAACAGAATCCTTTGGCGAGACAAAACTTATGATAGTGATATTCATCTTTGGTTTTCTGCGTCAAATTTGTTATAAGCCAGTGTTATAATTTGTGTGTGGAAAAATCATTTTTATCAGTAGCATGATGTCGAATCATAAGTTGCGTATGATACCAAACAACGTAAATTAATAAGGGGACAATGCTTCCAATGTTGATTTTAACTCCAAAATGGTTGGCTGCTTTTTTACCAAATAGCGTATGGAAGAAGATCCAGGTAATTAGCATGAAAGCAGAGAAACCGGCTACCATCCAGTTTTGTATAATGATACTGAGGGTTAACAGTGCAATATTGCCGAAGAAACTAAGATGCAGCATGGTCATATCCAAGTTGAACAAAGCATGATAGCTGCGGCGTCGAAGCAGAGTATGCCGTATGGCGTTGTAGTAAAGACGCTTATACTTCCAAGTCTTTGGCGAAGGAATTTCTTCTATCAGCGGATGATTAGGATTTAGATGAATAGCTGTTGTTTTGAACCCCGCGTATTTATTTACGATAAAGCTATATTCTCCACAGTTATATTGCAGATTACCCAGAAAGCCATTGCCGTCAATAAAGTCTTTCTTCCTGAAAGCAATACAGGGGCTATCTGTATAGAAAGCAAAACTCTTGAATGCACGTTGTAGTAGGTAACTTTCTGTCAGAAGATGATAAAAACGCTTCAATGCAGTGGTATCATCTGCATATTGGGTGAAAGAAACGACCAGATTTTTATCAGCCTGACACTTTTGGGCTATGGTCGAAAGCCATAGAGTGTCAGTAGGCCGACAAGTAGGTTCTGTAACAATCACCCAGTCGGACTTAGCGGCTTTCACACCGATGGTAATTGCCAGTTTCTTTCTGCTCATATACCTTGATGTCTCGGGAATATACGTTGTATATAGATGAGGTTCATGAGCATATCGCTTGAGAATCTCTTCGGCTTCAGAGTCTCCTTTGTCAATTACGACGATTACCTTATAAGTTCCCTCGTAGTTCTGGTGGAGAAACAAGGGAAGGCTATAATCAAGTTCGTGAGCTAAATCATGCGAATAGAGTATAATAGAGATTGGAGGGTATTCCGTAATGCGTTCTACATCTTCGTTATTTGATAGAATCTTGGGCAAAACGTTTAGAATTCTAAAAAAAGGTGTGGTGAAGATGGAAATAAGTGAAACTAAAAATGCAGCAATACAGCATATAGTCGTGAATAAATCAAAGATCATAGGTCTTCTGTTAGATAGCCGACAGGTAGCCGACGGCAGTTATATTGGCTAGCCATGATTTCGCCATACGCTCCAGCTGAACGTATGGCTATGAGGTCGCCTCGTTTTGTTTTGTTAAGGTCTATGGATTTCGCAAATACGTCACTGGATTCACAAATAGGCCCAACGACATCGTAAGTTTCCTTGGATTCATTGCTGGATATATTTTCTATTTTATGAAAAGCTTGATATAAGGCCGGTCGAATGAGGTCGGTCATTCCTGCATCAAGAATAGCAAACTGTTTGGCCGTTCCTTGTTTGATATAAAGTGTGCGGGCAATAAGACTGCCCATTTGAGCAACGACAGATCGGCCTAATTCAAAATGAAGAATCTGATCGGCACGTAGCTTCAAGTGACGGGTATAAGTGGCAAAATAGTTTTTGAAATCAGGGATAGAATTCTGATCAGGATCTTCATAACAAATTCCTAAGCCTCCACCAACATTGATATTTTTAATATAGATATGGTGTTGTTCTAGTTTTTCTTGAAGTTCATTAATACGGTTACAAAGGGCATTGAAATCGCTCATGTCAATAATCTGACTACCAATGTGAAAGTGGAGGCCTATGAATGTTACATGTTTCATCTTGCCCATCTTATTGATGATAGACTCCATATCATCCATATCGATACCGAACTTGTTCTCGGCCAGCCCTGTAGTTATGTTGACATGAGTATGTGCGCCAATATTCGGATTGATTCGTAATGCAATACGAGCTGTTTTGTTGCGTTCTCCGGCCAATTCGTTAATGACGTTCAGCTCGGCTTCGCTTTCAACATTAAAGCAAAATATGTCATGATCAAGTCCTAAATTTATCTCCCAGTCGCTTTTACCTACACCTGCATAAACAATTTTGTCGGCCTTAAACCCTGCCATTAGAGCGGCTTGAATTTCGCCACCGCTGACACAATCTGCTCCTAAACCGGTTTGACAAATAATTTTCAAAATTTTGGGATTGGCATTTGCTTTGACGGCATAATGCACTTCAAAGTTCTGATATTTGGCAATTTCCTTATTTATTACAGCCAAGGTTTGACCCAATAATTGAGTATCATAATAGTAAAATGGAGTTTCAAGAAATTGAAACTTATCTACAGGAAATCCGTCATGCATATAACTCCTTTAATTATTGAATAAAGCGTTACTTAAATTTTGAAGCGCCTGCTTCTTGTCGGTCTCTTTAATAAGGAATGAGATATTATAATTGCTTCCACCGTATGAGATCATTCTGACAGGAATATTCTTTAAAGCATCGAGTACAATGGTCTCAAAGCCAAGGTTGCTCCAGTCAAGATCTCCGACAACACAGATAATACACATGTCGGTATCAACGGTTACGGTTCCGTATTTTTTCAACTCATCAACGATATCTGTTAGATGAGAGTCGTTGTCAATGCTCATCGAAACACCAACTTCGCTGGTTGTAATCATGTCAATGGGGGTCTGATAGCTTTCAAAAATCTCAAAGACTTTACGTAAAAAGCCAGTGGCCAGAAGCATACGGCTGGATTTTATCTTGATAGCCGTAATATTGTCCTTAGCTGCAACGGCCTTAATTTTGCCTTTGACCAATACGTTATTAATAATGGTTCCTTCTGCGTCGGGGAACATCGTGTTCTTCAATCTTACTGGTATGCTGGCATATTTAGCAGGTTGTACGCACGTAGGGTGAAGTATCTTGGCTCCAAAATATGCTAATTCGGCCGCTTCTTCAAAGTTGAGTTGCCTTACAGCTTCTGTTTTGTCCACGATTCTTGGATCATTATTATGCATACCATCGATATCTGTCCATATATCAATTTCTTCTGCGTTCAGAGCTGCCCCTATTAGTGATGCGGTATAATCAGAGCCTCCACGGAGTAGATTGTCTATTTCTCCATAGGCATTACGACAGATGAATCCTTGAGTAATGTATATTTGATAACCTTCATTTTCCTTCATAAGCTCTTCGAGCTTCTCTTTTATGTATTGGGGATCAGGCTCTGAATTCTTATCTGTGCGCATGAAGTCAAGTGCATTTAGCAAAACAGCCTTGATTCCAATTTCGTTCAGATGATTCACGACCATCGTTGTACTGATAATTTCTCCTTGTGCTACAATACACTTCTCTTCAAATGAAGTGAATAAATCCTTGGTAGATAAACGTAAAAGATTAAACTCATCTTTTAGAAATTCTTTGATTTTTTGCTTATATTCATCTGTGTTATATAATTCATCTGCATATTTAAAATACTTATTTTCCAAAGAGTTTATGATTTCATTAGCTCCTTCTGGATTTTTTTTGTACAGGTAGTCGCTGATTTCAATGAGAGAATTGGTTGTTCCACTCATAGCGGAGAGTACTACAAATGTAGGTTCTCCACTTTGGGTGATTAATGATGCCACACTTTTCATACGCTCTGGAGAGCCTACTGATGTTCCTCCAAATTTCATTACCTTCATAATCTCTAAAATTATTAATAAATTTAATCTGACTTTATATGCTTTTCGTCTTATTAATCTTTCTTTTAGAAGAACTAAACTTCAAGTGATTCTTCTGAAAGATTCATTTTGTTGAATTCGCTTGTTACATCACAGATTGTTCTATTTTGACATCTATACACAATACCTGGATATCTGTCAAGCATGGGAATATTATGGGTAGACATAACAACCGTTGTACCTGTTGTCGTAACATCTTTCAGTAATTGAACAATGCTGCTTGCTGTTTCTGGATCCAAATTACCTGTGGGTTCATCAGCAATAATAATTTTGGGCTTGTTTAATAAAGCTCGAGCGATGGCTATACGCTGTTGTTCGCCGCCGGACAGCTCATGTGGCATTTGGTCTATTTTATCCAAAAGTCCTACTTCCGTGAGCACATCTTCAATACGTTGGTCTATCTCTTTCTTGTTTTTCCAATCAGTAGCTTTTAATACAAATTGCAGATTCTTGCGTACAGAATAATCATGAAGTAGTTGGAAGTCCTGAAAGACAATGCCCATTTCACGTCGAAGTGCAGGAACATCCTTACGTTTGAGCCCCCCCAACTTTCTTCCAAGAACTTCTGCTTCGTCAGCTTCATTTTCAACTAAATCTAGTTCGCAATACAACGTTTTGAGTAGGCTGCTTTTTCCTGAGCCAACTTTTCCTATTATATATATAAACTCTCCTTCTGAAGCTTGAAAATTGACCTCTTTTAAAACTAGGTTATCAGCTTGATAAATATTTACTTTTTTATAATTGACTAACATAATCTTTATTATTATACTATTATTAATCCATTTCTCCTTTACTTTTTGTCTCTCTGCGTACTTTATCCCAAGCTGAATGATGACGTTTTAAAAGTTCTATTGCAATATCTTCTATTCTAAGTCCTTTGCTTGTTAACAGAACAATAAGATGATAAATCATATCTGAGGCTTCGTAAAGTAGTGTCTCGTTCGCTCCTACTGTTGCTTCGATCACTGTTTCAAGAGCTTCTTCTCCCATTTTTTGTGCCATTTTATGGATTCCCTTTTTGAAAAGGCTGGTTGTATAACTTCCTTCGGGCATTTCTTTATAGCGTAGGTTGATAAAATTTTGCAATTCACTCAAGAATAGTATCGGATTATATTCGTTGGTTTCTCCCCAACAAGTCGCGGTCCCTTTATGACAGGTTGGTCCACTCGGATTTACTTTGACAAGTAATGTGTCGTTATCACAATCGATCTTAATATCTACCAAATTCAAATATTTTCCACTGGTTTCGCCTTTGGTCCATAGGCATTGTCGAGTCCTGCTCCAAAAAGTAACCTTTTGGGTTTCCAAAGTCTTTTGATACGCAGCCTCATTCATGAATCCTAACATTAATACATTCTTGGTAGTAATATCTTGAATGATGGCCGGAACAAGACCGTTCATTTTCGTAAAATCGATAGTCATGTATATCTTTTATTTTATGAATTTAAACATAGGGCCGTACATTTATTCCTTCTTTTAATAAGTAACGTTTTAAATCGGGAATATTGATTTCGGCGAAATGGAAGACACTTGCTGCCAATGCGGCATCGGCTTTACCGAGGGTAAAGGCGTCTTTGAAGTGTGCCATTTTTCCGGCACCTCCACTGGCTATGATAGGGATATCCACAATGTCGGCTAACTGGGCAAGAGCCTCGTTGGCAAAACCTTGCTTCACACCATCGTGGTCCATACTAGTAAAGAGAATTTCTCCTGCCCCACGATCGGCCACTTCTTTTGCCCATGTAAAGAGTTCTCTCTCTGTTCGTTCGCGTCCTCCTTTTGTATAGCAATGCCAGCCATCGTAGTCCAATCGTGCATCAATAGCGCATACACAGACTTGTGAACCATAATGATGTGTAATCTCGTCAATCAACATGGGATGACGGAGTGCAGCACTGTTCACGCTTACTTTATCTGCCCCAGCATTCAGTAACCGATCAACATCGCTCAATTCGTTGACTCCTCCGCCAACAGTAAATGGAATATTGATGGTTGAGGCTATGCGAGATACCAGGTTTGTAAACGTTTTTCGTTCTTCAACGCTTGCTGTAATATCTAGAAAAACTAGTTCGTCAGCACCTGCTTCGCTATAGAGTTGCCCTAATTCTACAGGATCTCCTGCACTTCGCAGATTAACAAAATTGACTCCTTTAACCACCTCACCATTCTTAACATCAAGGCAGGGGATAATTCGCTTTGTAATACCTTTCATAAGCCTAAGCGTTGTATATCGATTTTCCCTTCATAAAAAGCTCGCCCAAAGACTGCTGCAGGGATACCAGCTTGATCCAGTTCTTCTAGATCTGCATTGTTTGCTATACCACCACTTGCAATCAAATGCAGGTTAGGATAGGCTTTCATGATTTGCTGATAGAGTGTGATAGTCGGCCCTTGTAAAGTTCCATCTTTGCTGATATCAGTACAAAGAACAGAACTTATGCCTTTGTAGACAAATCGATTTAGAAAGGAAAACAAGTCTATCCCTGAATCGTTTTGCCAACCATTAATTGATATTTTTCCTTTTCTGACATCTGCTCCCAGTATAAGTTTGTTGGTGCCATATTTTGTTATCCATTCGAAGATTAATTCTGGGTTTGTGACAGCAATACTCCCAATGGTAACCATGGTGGCACCTGCTTCGAAGGCCTTTTCTATATCTTTGTGGGTCTGAATTCCGCCTCCGAAATCTATTTGAAGATGTGTCTCTTGGACAATCTGTCGCAATATATGATCGTTAATAATTTGCCGTGATTTTGCCCCATCTAGATCAACAATGTGCAAACGTTTGAAGCCCATTTTTTCAAATTGTATAGCTATTGTTACAGGATCGGCATGATAGATTTTTTTCTGGTTATAGTCTCCTTGGGTTAGTCTGACACATTGACCATTGATCAAGTCTATAGCAGGGATGAGTTCCATCTTCATAAGTTAAGGAAGTTTTGAAGAATTTGCTCGCCAGTTTTTCCACTTTTTTCTGGATGAAACTGACAAGTGTAATAGTTATCTTTATGCATACAGGCCGAATAAGGAACGATATAGTTCGCCTCAGCTATGGTTGAAGCACATGGCGGTACATAGTAACTATGTACAAAATAGGTATAGATATGCTCTGGGAGCTGATCGAACAGAATGTTGTCATTGGTGCAGATTTCTTGCCAGCCTATAGCTGGCACCTTATCTTCATGCCGTTTGGGACGAAAGCGTTTGACATCAATGTTAAAAATCCCGAGACAGTCTGTGTCTCCTTCTTCAGAGTGTCGGCACAACAGCTGTTGACCAACGCAGATTCCCAACACGGGTTGTCGCAAATCCCGTATTACTTGATCTAATCGGTGTTCTTGGAGGTAAGCCATGGCTTCTGCGGCATTACCTTGCCCTGGAAAAATAACCTTGTCGGCTTTGGCTAATAAATCCGGGTTGTTTGTCAGCAATGGTTCTATCTGTAGTCGTCGTAGTGCATTTACAACCGAGTAGATATTTCCTGCATTATATTTTACGATGGCAATTTCCATATCGCTGTCGGTTTCATAAACTAAACATAAAACAATCTTTCAAACCATTGCTGAAAAGCAATGATTATAGCTTGCAAAGGTAGTTGTTTAATTTCAGATTAAAGAATTATTAATCCTTTTTGTGATAGATCAAAGATGTGATAGCTAAAAAAGGAAAGCACTTAAGTTTGGAAAGTCTAAACGCCTCTTAGGATAATGCTCGTCGCACCGATTGTAAATAGTGTGCCATCAGTAATCACTCGACGCTCTCTGTCGCCCAAAATCTCATTGTCGACAAAAGTACCTGTATAGCTTGGTCCATCACGTAGAATGTATTGCAATTTTCCAAACTTATCGTAACTTACGTTTATGAAACAATGAGTCATATCAATACTTGGATCGTTAGTTTCAATAGGACAATTTATTTTTTGGCCTTTCATATATCTGCCAATACCATTGTCGCCTAATTTTAGAGGGATTACTTGTTTGTAGTGGAAGACGTTTTCGATAATGACAATCGAGCCGTATCCTTCCTCGTTGGCCATTTCGTCCGGATTCTCTTCTTTTTGTAGACTTTTCAATTTGGAAACTCCTAGTCTGATTCCAAATTGCTTTCCGCAATCAAGACACTGGAAAACTAATGATCGTCCTTCTTTGTATCTTGTTTCATCAAAAGTAATGTAATTATCACACTTAGGGCAGCGAACTCGTTTCATAATGATAGGTATGCTTGAATTTTATGATTGCCGAATACGTGTGACCCAGCAGTCTTCAAAATATTTTAATCTACGTAGCTTGTTCACCATACGATATGCGTCATTCTCTGTCGTGTAATGACCGAAAACAACCTTTACATTGTGTTTCGTAATGATAACTTCTGCTTCTTTATACCCGTTTTTATGTAACAAATCTGTAAAGGCATTTGCATTAGCCTTACTTACTTTGCTGGCCAATACCAATGTATAATATGAAGAAGGTAGCTTTCCTTTTGCTGTCTCTTTGTTGGACTCTGTTGTTTCGGCCTTTGGAGCAGTAGGGACTGCGGTGCCCTTTAAATGTGAAGGAATTGTGCTTACATTCTTGGGTAGCACCTTATATAGTAGATTTGTATCAATACTACTACTGCTCATTACTGGTTGTTTGTTGTTGTCAAGTGGACTGGATATTAAAAATAGAACAACTATAGCCAAGAGTGTTGCAGCGATGTTTCGGATTACATTATATATAAAAACTCTCTTAGTATTTAGCCCTTTTGGTTCTTCTTCCTTTTGGGGTGAGATTTCTGTGGCTACAAATGATGTCGCAAGAGTTAAAGCTGGTCCTGTAACTATTTTTTTTGTAACTTTACTCCCAAGATTTTTTGTTTCTATTGCTTTTGACGCATTTACAGTTCTGATAAATGTTTCTTGGGGGTTGATTTTATAAGCGGAAAGACCATAAAGTTCTGGAGTAAGCAAACCTGACTCGCAGGGTATAAACAGGTAATTTCCATCATTGTTCAGTATAATTGTACCGATATCAGAAAAGGAATATTCGCCTTTCAAATTAAGGATAGACTTTAGTTTGTCCACTTCTGCTTCGATTTTTTTTAAGGCTTCGGGATAACTGATATCGTAACATTCTACATAAGATTGTACAAGAAGTGAGTCATTGATGCGAAGTTGGGGATTGAAACCGACAATACGAATTGGCGGCAGAAACATGTTGTCTCTGTCGTCATATCTGGCTGATACGTAATGTGACGTAAATCCTCCAAAGCCGGGAATGATTACGCATTCGTTATCAAGCAGTAATATCTCTATGTGTTTGTCGATTTCAATCACGATTGCAAAAATAAGGCTTTTCTTTATATAATGCAAGTGTTTCAAAAATAAAAGCCGTGATAGTGCTTTTTTATATTGATAATTTTGTGAAGTCATTTGAATGGATTATATTTGTACAATATAGTAAGTAGAAAGCGTATAAAATAAGAATAATAGGCCTTTTGGGGCAATTATTTTATTACATAAAACAAATAACTGACATGAATATTGCAATTGTTGGTACCGGGTATGTAGGGCTAGTAAGCGGTGCTTGCTTTGCCGATACGGGAGCTAACGTAACTTGTGTAGACCTTGATGACCAGAAGATTTTACGATTGCAAAATGGTGATATTCCCATCTACGAACCTGGCCTTGATGAGTTAGTCCTAAAGAATTATAAAGCCGGACGTCTGAAATTTACGACTTCATTAGCCGAAGTCATTACTGATCAAGAGATTATTTTCTCGGCGGTAGGCACCCCCCCTGATGAAGATGGGGCTGCTGATTTAAAATATGTATTGCAGGTGGCTAAAACGATAGGACAAAACCTAAATAAATATGTCGTGGTTGTTACTAAAAGTACTGTTCCCGTTGGAACGGCTGAAAAGGTGAAAACCACGATTCAGAGCGAACTCGCCAAGCGAGGAGTCAATGTAAAATTTGATGTGGCCAGCAATCCTGAATTTCTGAAAGAGGGGAATGCAATCAAAGACTTCATGAGTCCTGATCGTGTGGTTGTAGGTGTTGAGAGTGAAGAGGCCAGACACTTGTTGACAAAATTGTATAAACCTTTCCTTATAAATAATTTCCGTGTCATTTTTATGGATATACCCAGTGCGGAGATGACCAAATACGCAGCTAATGCCATGCTTGCCACACGTATTTCGTTTATGAACGATATTGCCAATTTGTGCGAGCGGGTAGGAGCTGACGTGAATATGGTACGTCAGGGAATTGGCAGTGATACACGTATCGGTCGGAAATTTCTCTATGCAGGTTGTGGCTATGGAGGAAGTTGCTTTCCAAAAGATGTGAAGGCACTGATTAAAACAGCCGATGACAAAGGGTATTCCATGGAGGTATTAAAGGCCGTCGAGCGTGTGAATGAGTGTCAGAAGCGGGTGCTTTTTGAGAAATTGCAGCATTATATCCCGCAACTGGAAGGTAAGACAATAGCTCTTTGGGGGCTTTCCTTTAAGCCCGAAACAGACGACATGCGTGAATCTACGGCCCTTGTCATGATTGACAGGTTGCTTAAGGCAGGTTGCCATATAAGGGCTTACGATCCCGTTGCTATGGAAGAATGTAAAAGAAGAATAGGCGATCGTATCACTTATTGCCGTGATATGTATGAAGCAACACTCGGCGTAGATGCGCTCTTGCTCCTAACGGAGTGGAAAGAGTTTAGATTGCCCAGTTGGGATGTGATTGCAAAGACAATGAAAAATCGCTTAATTATTGATGGACGTAATATTTATGATCGGCAGGAGTTAATAGAAGCAGGTTTTGAATACCATTGTATAGGTTTAAAATAATGTATTCCCATGAAGAGGTTGAATAATTTGTTGAAGATAGGCATTGTATTCTTCCTGTTTGTATTTTCATTGATAGTAGTTTCCTGTGCGGAGCAAAAGGCAAGGAACATCGGTGATGTACAGGAGAATCTGAAAGCCAAAGCAATGTTGCAAGGTATATGGATGAATGAGGACGATGAGAGTTTGGCTTTTAGAGCTGAGGGGGATACGATCTATTATCCTGATTCAATTTCGATTCCCGGATATTTCAAGATTGTCGGAGATACGTTAATGTTGGGTAACCGGAATGATTTGGCTACCTATGCCATTGTGAAACAGACCCCCCATTTGTTTGAATTTAAGAATCAAGGAGGGGATATTATCCGACTTGTAAAGACGGAAGACCCTTCTTTTCTTGCTCTGTTTGAACAGGTGAAGAACGGCCCGATCCTCAATCAGAAAACGCTGATCAAAAAAGATTCTGTTATACTTTACGGTTCTGACCGTTATCATTATTATGTACAAGTGAACCCAACTTCGTATAAAGTCGTAAAAGACGCATATAATAGTGATGGAGTAGAAGTGGGCAATGTCTATTTTGATAATATTATTCACTTGAGTCTTTTTCGCGGCGCAACCAAGCTTTTCTCAAAAGACTTTCATAAAACAGACTTTACTTCACTTGTGCCCTCTGAAGTTCTTCGGCAAAGTGTATTGAGTGGTTTGCAGTATCAACATGCCGATGCTTCGGGCTTTCATTTTATTGCTTATGTGGTGGTTCCTGACAGTCCGACGAGCTATCTCATAGAAATTACCATCAATTTGTCTGGCCGTATGCAAATGAAAGTTTGAATAAAGTCCTTTTGTGTTTCCAGAACGCAAAAACTGTGTAATTCCAACGTATATGATTGATTTATCAAGAGGGTGCCTATTTTGACACACCTTCATTTTTATGGAGAGTAAAAACATTTGCAGACAGCAATATTCCTATTTGTTTTAATAGCTTATGTCAACGGCTGCCTGAAAAACTCGATAGGGATCGAAATATGCAGAGCAACTATTAATCATCGCTTGCAAATTAGCCTTGACTTTACCATGATATGCCTGCTTGCCATTGACGATGATGGTCACGTTCTTTTTCATATCGACCAATTGGTCGTTGAGATAGATACGCAGTTTTCCGCCTTCTGACTTCTTATAAGTTCGACAGAACTTCATTTCAATATTCCATCGCTTATCTTTCTCCGTAGCGGTATATTCAACATCACTAATGTTGAGGCGGATAATATTGTCAACAATGTTCATTTCATAATAGGTGCGATTTTCAGTAGGACGAGCCAACACTTGTAGATTGTAGAAACCAGAGCGGTGGCGGCCATCCATTTCGAAATCTTCCCATAGTACCGTCTTTGGATATGGATTGCGAACGAAGTTTTTGAGCCATGGAGTTGTGAGGCGATAGTCGATGCTGTGCTGCATACCCGGTAGGAGATTGATGCGATGACGGAAGAGAGGTCGTTTGTCAGCAGAAAGGGGACGAGCCAACTGTGCCGAATCGAACGCGATTTGGGTATAATAAGTTAGAGTGTTACGATAGAATCCGGTGTCATCGGCTCCTGTGAGAAAGGAGAATCCCATGTTGGCGCAGTTTTCCACAGGCGCGTTCTTGAGAGGCTCACCTCCAGCCATCGGCCCTGCTGCAGCCCAATAGTCTGCATAGAACGAAGCGAGTCGTTGACTACCATATCCTCCTTCTGAGATGCCAAAGACATAGATTCGGTTGGCATCCGCTTTGCCTTCGGCGAGTGTTTGTCGAAGGAGTTTTTCCCATGCGTATTGCTTTGATAACTGCCACCAACGATAGTAATCGCCTTCGTTGGGAATCTGTGGAATGAAATAGATAGAAGGCGAATCCTTGAACATGTTTCCGAGTTTCAATCCTGTTGCCCATTCATGTTCCTTGGGACCTGAACCATGGAGGTAGAGAAAGAGAGGCAGGGGAGAGGTGATACCTGATGTCGGACGACTTGCTTCCTTGTAGCCATAATAATAGGGCATGATTGCATTTGGTTCGAGGGTCTTGGGTAAGTTCCAGGCACCCTTGCTTCCTTGCTTCAAATCCTCAAGCGAGATGAGTTTTTCCTCTTTGAGTTCTTGGTTTGCTTCACACCAAGCAGCCCATACCATTTTTTGATAGTTGGCTACATCCTTGTCGGCAATGATGGTTTGCAGTGTTGTGAGATGTTTGTTTTGCTTACCATCTTGCGTAATGTGTGTCGTAAATGCGTCTCTGTTTTTATCTATGGCATCCTGCTGGACTTTTAAGGTATGCAGAAAAAAGTCTTTTACTTTATTCTGCATACCTTGATATTGTGCGGATATTGTATTGCTGAAGCCTGACACTAAGAATATGGCCAGGCTTACCGTTGATTGCTTGAATCGTAGGATATTCATATCAATTATTTTTTTTGTGAAGAAACAAAAAACAGATGCGTTAGTGATGAGGATATCCCAACTAACGCCTGTTCTTTGTAATCTTTTCAACATACGCGTCGATTACGGCTACTGCTGTGATATTGACAACATCGCGTACCGAAGCTTCAAAGTCTGTAAAGTGAATAGGCTTGTTCAACCCCATCTGGATTGGGCCTATAATCTCTACATTTGGATCAATTGCTTTTAATAGCATATACGATCCGTTGGCCGAAGACATGTTGGGAAAAACAAGCGTGTTGACATCTTTGCCTTTAAGGCGTGTAAAAGGATATTTGTCATCTCTCAATTCCTTGTTTAGCGCAAAGTTAACCTGCATTTCTCCGTCAATTGCCAAATCGGGAAAATCCTTCTGTAAGTGCTCTACCGCTTGATGAACTTTCTGCGGAGAGCCCACATCATCCGTACCAAAATTAGAATAACTGATCATGGCCACAACGGGTTCTTCATTAAAGAAGCGGACACTCTGCGCACTTAGTTTGGCAATATCATACAAGGTATTTTCGTCAGGGTGACGATTAATCAACGTATCTGCCAAATAGTAAGTACCTTTCTTGGTGTTGAGGATATGCATTGTGCCAAACGTGTTGTAACCAGCACGGATTCCTACGACCTCTTTAGCTACTTTGATAGTATTGGAGTACTTCGTATAAAGTCCTGTAATAAAGGCTTCTGCGTCACCTTGTTCAACCATCGACATACCAAAATAGTTGCGTTCATACATCTTGTCGTAGGCCTCCTCAAATGTATATCCTTGTCGTGCTTTCCGTTCTGCCAAGTGCTTTGCGAAGGTTGCCCGCCTTCCTTGCTCCTGATCGGCACGCATATCAACGATTTCAATTCCTTCAAGATTCAGCTTGAGACGTTGAGCCAAGCGGTTCAGTCGGTCCGGATTACCCAACAAGATGGGATGGCAAATGCCTTCTTGCTTGGCTTGTACGGCCGCTTTCATCATTGTGGGGTGTCCGCCCTCCGCGAAAACGACTCGCTGCGGATGGCGTCTGGCTGTATCATGCAACTTTTGGGTCAGCTTTGTTTCCTGACCTAACAGTTGCATCAAATTATTTTTATATGCTTCCCAATTTGTTATCGGACTCCGGGCCACGCCACTTTCCATGGCTGCTTTAGCTACGGCGGCACTGACCTCTGTTATAAGTCGTGGATCAACCGGTTTGGGAATAAAGTAATTGGGGCCGAAAGTTAAATCGTTAACGCGATAGACGTCATTCACAACATCAGGAACAGGCTCTTTGGCCAAATCGGCAATCGCATGTACGGCGGCCATTTTCATCTCTTCGTTGATGGCCCGTGCATGAACGTCCAAGGCACCTCTGAATATGTAGGGGAAGCCGATTACATTATTGATTTGGTTAGGATAATCGCTTCGTCCCGTTGACATCAATACGTCGGGACGGCTTGCCATGGCTTCGTCGTATGAAATTTCGGGAACGGGATTGGCAAGGGCAAATACGATAGGGTTATCTGCCATCGAGCGAATCATATCCTGAGTAAGGATATTGCCTTTAGATAGGCCTACGAATACGTCTGCGTCCTTAATAGCCTCTTCCAAAGTGTGGATATCTTTCCTATTTGTCGCAAATAGTTTTTTCTGTTCTGTCAGCTTCTCTCGATCGTTTGTAATGACTCCCTTCGAGTCGAGCATCACGATATTTTCTTTCTTGGCACCTAACGCGCAATAGAGTTGGGTGCAACTGATGGCAGCTGCGCCTGCGCCATTTACCACAATACGAACTTTGCTGATATCCTTGCCTGCAACTTCCAAGGCATTCTTTAATCCTGCCGCAGAAATAATGGCCGTACCATGCTGGTCGTCGTGCATAACCGGAATATCCAGAGTTTCTTTGAGTCGTTTCTCTATGTAGAAACATTCGGGCGCTTTGATATCTTCAAGATTGATACCTCCAAATGTTGGGGCTATTCTCTCTACAGCTTCGCAGAACTTTTCAGGATCCTTTTCCGCCACTTCGATGTCAAAAACGTCGATACCTCCATATATCTTAAAGAGCAATCCTTTACCTTCCATCACGGGCTTGCCGCTCATGGCTCCTATGTCGCCAAGGCCAAGTACGGCAGTGCCATTACTGATAACGGCTACCAAGTTGCCTTTGTCTGTATATTTGTACACGGAATCCGGGTCGCTTTGAATCTCCAGGCAGGGATAGGCCACGCCGGGCGAATAAGCTAAACTCAGATCGGTTTGTGTATGATAAGGTTTGGTAGGCTTAACTTCTATTTTTCCAGGTCTGCCATTTGAATGATATTCTAAAGCAGCTTCTTTCGTTATTTTTACCATAATCTTCTTTGTTGTTAAATTATTGTCTTTCTCGCAAAGTTAGTAAAAAACTACAGAAAGAAAGGTGGTTTTTTTATTTTTTTGTAACTTTGCAAGTATAAATTTAGAATATGAATACGGGTAAACAAACGGCTTATCGGCAAAAACTCAAAGGACTAATTACAGACGTGGCAATGCAATGTTTTTATGCCAATGGCATTAAAAATGTGAAGATGGATGATATCGCAAAGAAGCTGCAGATATCCAAAAGAACCTTATATGAGCTGTATGCCAATAAGGAAGAATTGTTATTGGCTGGATTAAAGCGGGATGAATTGGCTTTTAAAACCGAACTTCAGCAGTTTGCCGAGAAAAAAGCGCATAACGCTATGGAAGTTGTCGTGAAGTTCTTTCAAATGCAAATGAAGCGTCTTTCTACAATAAATCCTTGCTTCTTCATGGAACTTCATAAGTATGAGAACGTTGTCGCTTATTTGGAAACGATTCATACAGAACGCAATATCAGGTCTGCAAAATTCTTTCAGGCAGGAATCAAAGAAGATATTTTTCTAAAAAACCTTGATTATGAACTGATTTCTAAACTGAGTAATGAGATGATTCGTGGTGCAATGGAGAAAGAATTTTATCGAGTTTACGGCCTTCAACACGTATTCCGGAATATTATAACGGTCTTTATTCGTGGCTTTGCAACCCCCAAAGGTATTGAAATCGTAGACAAGTATCTTGAAAACGAATTTTAGATATTTAATTCCAAAGGTGTTTTTTATCTTAAGTAGCATTTTATAGCTATATCCATGCACGGGTATTGCTTATAGGTAGATATGCTCTACCCCCTAATATTACGCTAGGGACCGCATTTTGTTTCATGTATAGATCTGATGACACTAAAGTTGAATTTGTTCAGAAGATCTGTAGTAACAGATTCACTAGTGTATTAATGAAATACTCTTTTGAAGTGCTAATTTCTGTAACATCTCTAAAGTCTTATTTCTTAATTAATTATTTGATTCTTTTTTGCAGCAGGTGTATCTTTTATTTTTTCCTTATAAATACAAAAAATGAGATAATGATAAAGAATAGCACATAGGCTATGTTTGCATATTCGCCTTTTGAAAAGTTTATTATACCGCTATAAACACAGTGGTTTAATCTCCATACGGTACTATAGGGTATAAGATAGATATAATCTTTATTTTGAGCAATAATACCAAAGATCGTCATGAGGCTAGCAAACCCA
>CAUURC010000043.1:0-23813 GCA_963547405.1 uncultured Prevotella sp. | reverse complement strand
TAAAAATCGCAGATATTTTTCATTTTTAAAAGAAATAATTACCTTTGTGAAATCAATAAATGGTTTACGTATGCAAACAAAATGTCATCTATCTGTACTTATTCACGAACAGGCGAAGAAATACGGCGACAAGCCCGCTTTGACGTTTCGTAGTTTTGGCAGCCTGAAATGGAAAACAGTCTCATGGAAACAGTTCTCGCTGCGAGTAAAGCAAGTGAGCAACGCGCTTTTAAATTTGGGCATGAAGCCGCAGGAAAAAATCGCTATATTTTCGCAGAATTGTATACATTATTTATATACCGATTACGGAGCTTATGGTGACAGAGTAGTTTCGATTCCGATTTATGCTACCAGCAGTGAGCAGCAAATTCAATATGTTGTGAACGACGCGCAGGTAAGATTTCTTTTCGTAGGTGAGCAGGAACAGTATGACAAGGCTCATCGTATATTTGCCTTGTGTCCGTCATTGGAGCGGATTATCATCTTTGATGATAGCGTGAGAATCAGTACGCACGATCCTGCCGCGCTCTATTTCGAGGATTTTATCAAATTGGGAGAAGGTCTGCCTCGCCAGTCGGAACTGGAAAGTCGCTGGAAGGACGCGAACGAAGAGGATATCTGCAATATTCTATACACCAGTGGCACGACGGGCGAAAGCAAAGGCGTGATTCTTACTTACCGTCAGTATCACGCGGCGATGGAGGCCAACGGAAAGTGTGTGCCTATAACCGAAAAAGACCGAGTCATCAATTTCCTGCCGTTTGCGCATGTGTTTGAGCGTGCTTGGGCTTGTTTGGCTTTGTCGGCAGGTGCCCAGTTGATTATCAACACTTATCCGAAAGAAATCCAACAGAGTATGCGCGAGACCCATCCATCATGTATGGCAAGCGTACCACGCTTTTGGGAGAAGGTATATGTTGCCGTGAAGCAGCGTATAGAGGAGTCGAATCCCGTGGAGAAAGTTCTTTTCAAACGGGCATTGGCCGTAGGGCGCAAACGCAATATAGAATATCTAAGCCGAGGCAAGCGGGTTCCTCTTGCTTTGGAAATGGAATATAAGATGATGAATAATTCGATACTTAGTCTGGTCAGAAAGCAATTAGGACTGGACAAACCGAATTTCTTCCCCACGGCAGGTGCCTATGTGTCTCCGGAAGTAGAGGAGTTTACACATTCCATTGGGCTGGATATGCTGGTAGGCTACGGCCTGACGGAAAGTCTGGCGACGGTTAGTTGCGATCATCGTGGCAAGCCCTATACGGTAGGTTCTGTAGGTCGGCCGATTGAAGGTATTGAAATTAAGATTGGAGAAAATGATGAAGTGTTGTTGAAAGGCCCGACCATTACCCCGGGTTATTATATGCGCGACGCCAACAACGCTGAGGCATTCGATGAAGACGGCTTCTTCCATACGGGCGATGCCGGCTATATGATGAACGGCGAACTCTTCCTGAAAGAGCGAATCAAGGATCTTTTCAAGACCTCAAATGGCAAGTATGTAGCTCCGCAGCAAATAGAAGCCTTGCTGTTGGTAGACAAATATATAGATCAATGTGCCGTTATAGCCGACCAACGCAAGTTTGTATCCGCATTAATCGTTCCGGAATTCAAAACCATAGAGGAATGGGCACAGGAACATCATATTATATACTCGTCACGAGAAGAACTGTGTGAGAATACGCAGGTGCACGATATGCTGTTGGATCGTATCAAGACCTTGCAGCAAGGACTGGCTTCTTATGAACAGATTAAGCGAATAACGATATTGCCGCATCACTTCTCTATGGAGACGGGAGAGCTGACAAATACACTGAAACTCAAGCGTCCCGTGATTAATAAAATCTATAAATCGGTCATCGATAAGATGTACGAGGAGTAATAAAGATATGATAACCGCAGATCAATTGAAAGATGTTGTGGAGCGAACGGAAGCACTTCATAAATATCTGAATATCGACCAGAAACAAGTTGAATATGAAGAAGAGCAGCTGAGAACGCAAGCGCCTGACTTTTGGGAAGATCCGGAGAGGGCGCAAGCACAGATGCGACTCGTTAAAGGAATAGAAAAGTGGCTCGTCGACTATAAAGGAGTAAAACAGTTGACCGAAGAATTGCAGTTGGCGTTCGACTTCTATAAAGATGAGATGGTGACAGAGGCAGAGGTAGACCATACCTATGCCCAAGTCATAGCCGCGATAGAAGCGCTGGAATTAAAGAATATGCTTCGTCAGACAGAAGATCCGATGGAGTGTGTGATAAAGATTAATTCCGGAGCGGGTGGAACGGAAAGTCAGGATTGGGCTTCGATGCTGATGCGTATGTATATGCGTTGGGTGGAAGCACATGGCTATAAGGCTTCTATCATTAGCTTGCAGGAAGGTGATGAGGCCGGAATCAAGAGCGTTACCATCGAAGTTACGGGTGGCGAATATGCGTATGGCTTCCTGAAAAGCGAAAATGGGGTTCACCGATTGGTGCGTGTGAGCCCGTTCAATGCGCAAGGAAAGCGTATGACAAGTTTTGCTTCGGTATTCGTTTCACCCCTTGTCGATGATACGATAGAGGTGTTTGTCGACCCGGCCCGATTGTCGTGGGATACTTTCCGTTCGAGTGGTGCCGGTGGGCAGAATGTCAATAAGGTGGAGTCGGGAGTGCGTCTGCGTTATTGGTATCAAGATCCTGATACGGGAGAGGAAGAAGAAATCCTGATAGAAAACACTGAAACCCGCGACCAGCCCAAGAACCGCGCTAAGGCTTTGGTGCTCTTGAAGAGTCAATTATATGACCGAGCCATGAAGAAACGACTGGAAGCGCAAGCGAAAATAGAGGCCGGAAAGAAAAAGATAGAATGGGGAAGCCAGATCAGAAGCTACGTGTTTGATGACCGCAGAGTAAAAGATCACCGCACGAATTATCAGACAGCTGATGTTGATGGTGTGATGGATGGGAAGATAGACGATTTCATCAAAGCGTATTTGATGGAGTTTCCTGTTACAGATGAATAGCTTTGGGGTCGGCAGAATCAGCCCAAACCATGGAAACTATGGACTTTAAGCAATCAAGTGATCAATAACAGATAAATTAACCTAAGTGTCTATGCCTTTATTTGACACTCCTCGTCGATGGCGAGGCAAAGAAAAGGAGCAAATGCTATGAGTGAAAGAAGCAAGATTAACCGCGCGAGACGCGAAGTAAAGCAAGAAGAACAGGCCAAGAAAGTAATCAGAGGTATTTTCATCGCTTTGATTATTCTGGCAGTTTTGTTTATGATTTATTCAACCGTCCTGTAATGAGTGGACTGGAAATAGAACGTAAGTTTCTGGTGAAAAAAGGCGACACGTATAAACATGCCGCCTTTTCTCATAGCCATATCCGGCAAGGTTATATCCCTGCCGATGGCGCAACGGTGCGGATTAGAACGCGAGATGACAAAGCTTATCTGACTATCAAGTCGCATGCGCGTGACAACGGGCTGGCACGTTACGAGTTTGAAAAAGAAATAACGATGGAAGAAGCCGACGAACTGCTGAAGCTCTGCAAAGGCGGCGTTGTTGACAAGTGTCGTTATCTGATCGCGAGCGGGGCGCATACCTTTGAGGTAGATGAGTTTTTTGGTGATAATAGTGGGCTTGTGCTGGCAGAAGTCGAGCTGAACGATGAGCATGAAGCTTATGACAAGCCTGATTTTATAGGTATGGAAGTGACCGGTGACCGGCGTTTTTATAACTCCTATTTGATAAGGAATCCGTTTAAGTGCTGGCGCGATCTAATGCCGGAGGCTTATCGGAAAGAAATGGAAGAATGAAAACTTGTTTGTTGTTTTACTATTGATTTATTCTTAAAATATAAAATCTTTTTATATTTTTGCGTTTTTAAACTGAGAATGAATCAAAAATGTCACAAGAGCGTGCAAGTTTTGGAAGTAAGATAGGCATGATATTGGCTACTGCCGGTGGTGCCGTGGGGCTTGGAAACGTTTGGCGTTTCCCTTATATGGCTGGTGAGAACGGCGGCGCGGTTTTTATCCTTATTTATTTGGGGTGCATTTTGGCCTTGGGCCTGCCTTGTATGGTATCCGAATTTATCATCGGAAGGCATGGTTCCTCCAACACTTATCGTGCGTATGCCAACTTATTACCCAAAAGTGCTTGGAAATTAGTGGGCTTGATGGGTGTCTTAACGGGCTTTCTCATCACCGGCTATTATGCGGTTGTCTCCGGTTGGTGCGTGCAGTATGTCTATGCTTCGGTGATGGGCGAGTTGAATGGCAACTCTGACTACGTTCAAAGCTATTTCCAAAGCTTTTCATCCAATCCTGTGAAGCCTGCCTTTTGGACGATTGCCATATTGTTGATTGCTCATTTTGTAATCATTCATGGACTACGAGGCGGCATCGAAAAAGCTTCCAAACTTTTAATGCCCACCTTATTTATATTATTATTGGTGATGGTCGGCTCGTCTTTGATGCTGCCACAAGCCGGCAAAGGTGTGGAGTTTCTGTTGAAGCCCGACTTCACACGGGTCAATCAAGATGTTTTTCTGGGTGCTTTAGGCCAGTCTTTCTACTCTTTGAGTATTGCGATGGGCTGCATCTGTACCTATGCGTCGTACTATACACGTAAGGTGAATCTCCTTCATTCGGCCATACAGATTTCCGCCATTGACACTTTGGTAGCCGTTTTGGCCGGATTAATCATCTTTCCGGCCGCTTTTTCTGTAGGAATCAATCCCGATAGTGGTCCCTCACTTGTGTTTATTACATTGCCCAACGTATTCAATCAGGCCTTTGGCGGTCTGCCGATCGTTGGCTGGCTGGTTTCGTTGATGTTCTATACGCTGTTGTCATTGGCAGCGCTTACTTCATTAATCTCGCTCCATGAAGTAAGTACGGCCTTTTTCTCTGAAGAACTTCGCATATCAAGAAAGTATGGTGCCGTTATAGTTACGGCGGCCACATGCTTGATTGGCACGTTCTGTTCCCTCTCTTTCGGCGCGGTTGATTTTCTGAACATAGCCGGAAAGTCCTTGTTCGACTGGTTCGACTTTATTACAGGCCAGATATTTCTGCCGGTTGGTGGTCTCTTGACCTGTATTTTCTTAGGATGGTTTGCGCCAAAGCAGATTGTTAAAGATGAGTTTACGAATTGGGGAACGGTCAGCGTGCGTCTTTTGGGTGTTTATATGTTTTTAGTGAGATACTGCTGTCCGTTGGCTATCTTGGCCATCCTGCTCCACCAGTTTCACTTAATCTAACTTTCTTTTGAACAAAGCGAAGTCTAATTAAAAGCGGAATACACATGAAATGGAGCGATTTGGTCTATTTTATAAAGAGTGATCGCATCGTGTTGCTCACGGCTCTTCTCTTTGGCTTCCTGTTTATCCTCATGGTATTTCTGACAAGCGAGGGTTTCGACCAATCAACAGCTATCGTCGGCGATACCATATTGATCAAATCGCGACATCGCAACTACGATTCTCACTACCCACATCGCTACTATCAAGTGCCCGTTACTTCGGCCCGTTTGTTTGATTTTGACCCCAATACAGCCGATAGCACACAATTTCTTGCCTTAGGCTTGCGCCCTTGGCAGGTCAGAAATATCTATAAGTATCGGGCAAAGGGTGGTGTCTATCGGCATCCGAACGATTTTGCCCGCCTGTATGGACTCACCCGAAAAGACTTTTTGCGCTTGTTGCCACATATAAAAATCAGTTCTGATTATTTACCGGCATCCACTTTGGCCGAGTCGCCACCTGCTTTTACCCGGGACACGCTGAAATATCCTCGGAAGATTCAGCCGTTAGAACGTGTCGATCTGAACAAAGCCGACACGACCCAACTGCGCCATGTGCCGGGCATCGGATCTTATTTCGCCCGCCAGATTGTGAATTACCGCCGACATTTGGGTGGTTTTCATAGCATCCAACAGCTGCGTGAGATAGAGGATTTCCCCGAGAAGTCATTATCCTATTTCATCCTTCCCGATGATGATGTGGCACGTCTTGACATCAATACCGCAACCCTGTCTCAGCTCAGTCGCCATCCTTATATCACTTATACGCAGGCTCGTGACATCGTTGATTACCGCCGGTTGCGTGGTCCTATCCATACGCTCGACGATTTGCGCCTTCTCAAGTCGTTCACACCCCAAGCTCTGCGCCGCGTTGAGCCCTATTTGAAATTCTGAAAACCCATATTTCCTATACCATAAAAAAGCCGTAGCAGCGTCATTGTGCTGCTACGGCTTCATTGTTATGCAAAGCTACTTTCCGTTTGCTAATCTTTAGTCGTCAAACTGGTTCTCAACGATTTCAGAAAGCACATCCTTGATATCCAGTCCTGCGGCGCGAACCTGTTGTGGAATGAAACTCGTTACGGTCATGCCGGGCGTCGTATTGATTTCCAACATGTTGATTTTATCGTTACCGTCCTTATCTTTCGAGATGATGTAGTCGATACGGATAATGCCATTGGCATGTAGGATGTCGTAAATGCGGCTGGTTTCTTGAGCCACTTTCTCCGCTGTTTCGGGCGAAAGGCGGGCCGGTGTTATTTCCTGAACTTGTCCGTTGTATTTCGCGTCATAGTCGAAGAACTCGTTTTTGGTCACAACCTCCGTGGCAGGGAGTACGACGCTCTTATCCTTTGTCTTGTAGACGCCCTGCGATATTTCCGTTCCTTCGAGAAATCCCTCTATCATCACCTCATCGCTCTCCATGAATGCCACGCGAAGCGCAGGTGCCAACTGATCCGCGTTCTTCACTTTCGAGACGCCGAAGCTGCTTCCGTTGGCCGATGGTTTCACAAAACAGGGCATGCCTATCCGCTTTTCGATGGCATCCTCGTCGTATATTTCGTTACGACGAAGCAGAATGCTGTCGGCCACATTGACGCCGAAGCCACGCAGATAATTGTTGAGTACATACTTGTCGAAGGTCATCGCCTCTACCAATACGCCACTCGTGCTGTAAGGGATGCCCAACATCTCAAAATAGCCCTGCATCAATCCATTCTCGCCGGGATGCCCGTGAATCGTGATATAAGCGTAATCGAAGACTACCACCTTACCATTGAGCAGGAAAGAGAAGTCATTCTTGTCTATCTGTGCGGTTTCGCCGTTCTGCAGGTCTACATGCCAGTCCTGTCCTTTGATGTCGACAATATAGATATTGTATTTCTCTTTGTCGAAGAAAGAATAGAGTCCCTGCGCTGAGCGGAGAGATACATCGTGCTCTGAAGAATCACCACCGCAGACGATGGCTACGTTTCTCTTGAATGTTTCCATTTATTTTAATCTTTAATTTTGTTCAAAAGTATCGACTGTCGTGCCCTTAATGAAGTGGCGCCACTTATCTATCAGTTGTTTGAAGTCATCCGGCCATTCGCTGTCGAAATCCATTTGCCGGCCTGTGGCGGGATGAACGAAGCCCAAGGTCTTGGCGTGCAACGCCTGTCGTGGACATAGTTTGAAGCCGTTTTGTACGAAAGCCTTGTAGGTGCTGCTTCGCTGCCCTCGCAATATCTCCGTTCCGCCATAACGTTCGTCGCCGAACAGCGGATGGCCGATATGTTTCATGTGCGCTCGTATTTGGTGGGTACGACCTGTTTCGAGCACACATTCCACCAATGTCGTGTAGCCGTAGCGCTCGATTACCCGATAGTGGGTGACGGCCGGCTTGCCTATGTCCGAATCGGTGTCAAACACCTTCATGCGCAGGCGGTCTTTCGGATCGCGTCCGATATTGCCTTCGATGCGGCCTTCATCTTCTATTAAGTTACCCCACACTAAGGCATTATAGCTGCGATGGGTCGTTTTATTGAAGAACTGCTTGCCCAATGCCGTTTTGGCCTCGGGCGTTTTGGCTACGACAATCAGCCCGCTCGTATCCTTGTCGATGCGATGCACCAACCCCACCTCCGGGTCGTTAGGATCAAAGTCCTTGACATCTTTCATATGCCAAGCCACCGCATTGATGAGCGTTCCCGTGAAATTACCGGCACCGGGGTGCACCACCATTCCTGCTTCCTTATTAACCACCATCAGCTGGTCATCCTCGTAGATGATATTCAGTGGTATATCTTCTGCCACAATCGACGTGTCGTGCTTCGGACGGTCGAGCATCAGCGTAATCGCATCGCCCGGTCGCACCTTGTAATTGCTCTTGACGGGTATGCCGTTGACGTGGATAAAACCGGCGTCGGCGGCATTCTGAATACGATTACGGCTCTGATACGGGTTCTTCTCGGCCAGATATTTGTCTATTCTGATAGGCTTCTGACCCGGATCCACCTCTATTTTCCAGTGCTCATAAAGACCTTCGCTGTCGTTGTCGAACGTTTCGTTGTCTTCTAAAATATCGTCTATTATATCGATCATGTCCTTATATTCCTTTGTCGAGTATCAGGGATTCGAAGGTTTTCGAGGCGTTTGTGGTTTGTTTTCTATCTCCGAAGGATCCGGTGCCGTCACCACATCAAACTCATCAACCTCACCTTCTTCCACCTGTTGTTCAGATTCAGCCGGGTCGACATAATTAATATTCTCGTCCGAACTTCTCATACCGTTACCTACTTCTATCACAAGCGTTTCTTCAATAGGTATCCGTTGGCCCGCCATTACATGACGTCCTTTGACGATAACACCATAAACCCAGTCTTTCTCACCCGGGATGTATTCCGGCTGAGCAAGTTTGAATCCCATGGCTGTCAGTTTGGCCATAGCTTCTCTGAGCGAACTGTTATCAATGATGTCGGGCAACGACAATGTAGGAGAGTGTGCGGAATTGACGGTCACATATATAATATGTCCTGATTTCACTTTTTCACCCGATGCCGGCGTTTGCTCCAATACGCAATCGGATGGCAGATTCTTTACATATCCCGTATCGCTGACGGCTATTTCCAGCCCTCTGTCCTTCAGAATACGCTGGGCATCGGCAAACGCCATGTGCTTTAGATTGGGTATCTCGACAGCTTCTCCGTGATGGGTATAAAGATCGAGCCCGTATTTAACGCCGATAATGATACCGACTACGACCACTGCCATCGCTAAGATATTGCCCCATAGATACCAGCTTTTAAACTTCTTGATAAATTCCGAAGACTTCATAACGTATAATGAGTATATGCAAAAGTACAAAAAAAACAGAAAGAAGCAAAGACAACTCTTTGCTTCTTTCTGTTTTCTGCTAATATTCTGCCTGTGCGGTAATTACTTACCGTGGTTTTCATCAGAAACAGTTAATTTCTTACGACCGCGTGCACGACGTGCTGCCAATACGCGACGACCATTCTTTGTTGCCATACGTTCGCGGAAACCATGCTTATTCACGCGACGACGATTGTGAGGCTGAAATGTTCTTTTCATTTTGTATATTATTTATTGTTTATATTTCTTGGGGGAAATAACCGCAATACACGGCAGCAAAGGGCTCAGTTTATCGCTCCGAACCTTTTGGGTTGCAAAATTACTCATATTTTTCGAAATACCAAAGAATTAACGGTTTTTTCATGGTATTTTTTTTGTGTTGTTCCTATTTTAGCGTAACTTTGCAGCTGAATTCTAACGATTGTTGTAGAATAATAAATAATTTCAAGATAAAAATGATCAATTCACAGGAAATTAAAATCGGAACTTGCATCCGTATGGATGGCGGTATTTGGAAATGTATTGACTTTCAACACCGCAAGCCTGGAAAGGGGAACACGGTAATGAACACTAAACTGAAGAATGTAGCTGACGGTCGCGTACTCGAACGCACATTCCAGGTAGGCTTCAAGTTGGATGACGTGCGCGTGGAACATCGTCCTTATCAGTATCTCTACGAAGATCCGACAGGTTATATCTTCATGAATCAGGAAACTTTCGAGCAGATTCCAATCGCTAAAGATCAGATTACAGGCGTTGAATTTATGAAGGAAAGCGACATTGTTGACATCGTAACGGATACTACTGACGGCACTATCCTCTCTGCCGAAATGCCTGTTAAGACCAACTTGCGCGTTACTCACAGCGAGCCGGGTATCAAAGGCGACACCGCCACCAACACTACCAAGCCCGCAACGCTCGAAACCGGTGTTGAAGTACGTGTGCCTCTCTTCATCAACGAGGGCGACCTCATTCAGGTTGACACACGCGACGGCAGCTATCTGAACCGCGTTAAGGAATAATTTAGATACAATTCACATTGGGTGATGGTAACAAAGAGCCACTTGGGCAGTTACCATCACCCAATATCTTTTTACCCCCTGCCCCTACTCTAACGCTCATGGCGTTTTTAAAATCTGCACACTGATTAACGGTTGCCCATGAAATACTCTGTTATCGTCCCAGTTTTTAATCGTCCCTACGAGGTGGATGAGTTGCTCGAGAGCCTCACTCGCCAGTCGTTGCAAGACTTCGAGGTCATCATTGTCGAAGATGGTTCGGCGGTTACCTGCCGGTCGGTCTGCGACCAATACGCCGATCGGCTCGACCTGAAGTATTTTGACAAACCCAATAGTGGCCCCGGCCAAAGCCGCAACTATGGTGCCGAGCGCGCACAAGGCGAGTATCTCATCGTACTTGACAGCGACGTCGTGTTGCCTGTGGACTATTTCAAGGCCGTCAATGACGAGTTGCGACGCCAACCGGCCGATGCTTTTGGCGGACCCGATTGCGCCCACGCTTCGTTTACCAACGTACAGAAAGCCATTTCTTATTCTATGACGAGCTTTTTCACCACAGGCGGCATTCGCGGCGGCAAGAAAAAGCTCGACAAATTCTACCCTCGCTCGTTCAATATGGGCATCCGGCGCGACGTCTACATGCGGCTCGGAGGCTTCAGCAAGATGCGTTTCGGCGAAGATATCGACTTCTCTATCCGCATATTCAAGGCCGGTTGCCGCTGTCGTCTCTTCCCCGAAGCATGGGTATGGCACAAGCGTCGCACCGACTTCCGCAAGTTCTGGCGGCAAGTTTACAACAGCGGCATCGCGCGCATCAACCTCTATAAGAAATATCCCGAGAGCCTCAAGCCGGTTCATCTCTTACCCATGGTGTTTACGGTGGGCTGCGCCTTTCTGGCCGTTACGTTCCTTTTGGGCATCGTTCTTTACTTCGCCTTGCCGGCCGGTATGCAACAGGCATTGGGTATAGCGATCAGTCTGCTGGCCCTTGCGCCACTCGCGCTCTATAGCGTGCTCATTTTCTTCGACGCCACGCAGCGAAACAACAGTTGCCGGATAGGCCTTTTGAGTGTCGCTTCGGCCTTCATTCAGTTGCTGGGCTACGGCTGCGGTTTCCTCGAAGCCTGGTGGAAACGTTGTGTGCGTGGGCAGGATGAGTTTCAGGCCTACAGCAAAAATTTCTATCAATAGTCGTTTCGCTGACTTCATTTTCGTCGTGTCATGGAAAAACTGACCATCAACCACTGGGCCGAAGAAGACCGCCCCCGCGAAAAAATGGAGCGATTGGGCGCCTCAGCCTTGAGCAATGCCGAACTATTAGCTATCCTTATCGGTTCGGGTTCGCCCCGCGAGAGTGCCGTCGACCTGATGAAACGTGTGATGAACGACTGCAACAACAACCTCAATACACTCGGAAAACTCACCGTTCGGCAGCTTCAGCAATACAACGGCGTGGGCCCCGCCAAGGCCGTTACCATTCTGGCGGCGTGCGAACTGGGCAAACGGCGGGCCATGGAGCAGCCCGAAGAGCGAACCGATTTGGGCTCGGCCACAGCCATCTATAATTATATGCACCCGCGCATGCAAGATCTTGACGTGGAGGAAGCGTGGATATTGCTCATGAATCAGAACTTCAAACTCATCAAGTCGCTCTGCGTGAGCCACGGCGGACTGAGCGAAACAGCCGTCGACGTGCGTATCATCATGCGCGAGGCCATCCTTTCCAATGCCACCGTGCTGGCCTTCTGCCACAATCATCCCAGCGGAAACATCCGCCCCAGCCACATGGACGACACGCTGACGCAGCGCATCAAGAAGGCGGCAGAGCTGATGCGCGTCTATCTGCTCGACCATGTCATCATCACCGATGGTCGTTATTATTCCTATCATGAGGAAGGAAGACTCTGACCTTCTGCCTCTTTCTCCCTTTCAAACCCCAACATTTACCACTCTCCTTCACCCCCTTTTTACGACAATGAATATACATCAGCTTTATACGCTTTATCAGCAGCACCCCATTATCACGACCGACAGCCGCGATTGTCCGACGGGCAGCATCTTCTTTGCCCTAAAAGGCGAGTCATTCAATGGCAATAAGTTTGCCGCCACAGCCCTGCAACAGGGGTGTAGCTATGCTGTTATCGACGAAAAGGAATATGCCCAGCCCGGCGACGACCGCTACATCCTGACCGACGACGTGCTTACCACTTTCAAAGAGCTGGCTCGCGAGCACCGGCGGCAGTTTGATATTCCCGTCATTGGTATCACCGGCACCAACGGAAAGACCACGACCAAGGAACTGATGTCGGCCGTTTTGGCACAGAAGTACAACGTGATGCACACCGAAGGCAACTTCAACAACGACGTGGGAGTGCCCAAGACGCTCATGCGCCTCAACGCCGACCATCAGATTGCCGTGGTGGAGATGGGCGCCAGTCACCCCGGCGACATTCAAAAGCTGGTGGATTACGTAGAACCCACGTGCGGACTGATTACCAATGTGGGCTGTGCTCACTTGCAGGGGTTCGGTAGTTTCGAGGGCGTAAAGCGCACCAAGGGCGAACTCTACGACTTTCTGAAGAATCACGACTGCACGCTTTTCCTCAACGAAGGCAATGCCGACCTCATGGAAATGGCTTGTCAGCGTTCGTTTGAACGTGTGGTGAGCTACGGACAGAGCCAAAACGGCGAGTATGCCGTTAATGGTTGGGTGGTGTCGTGTGCCCCTTTCCTCAAGTTTGCGTGGCAGGCCAACGGCCCACAGTGCCCCGCGTCGGCCATATACGAGGTACAGACGCGCCTCATCGGGGCTTATAACATCGACAATATGCTGGCTGCCGTCGCCGTAGGACTTCATTTCGGTGTAGAGCCCGCGCTCATCAGTCAGGCACTGGAGCAGTATGAGCCTACCAACAACCGCAGCCAACTCATCGCCACAGCCCACAACCACCTGCTTGTCGACGCCTATAACGCCAATCCATCGAGCATGAATGCCGCCATCGAAAACTTCCGTTTGATGGATGTAGATAAAAAAATGGCCATCTTGGGCGACATGCGCGAGTTGGGCGAAGTGTCGGAAGCGGAACACCAGAAGGTGGTGGATCAGCTCCGAAAGGAAGGTTTTGACGAAGTGTGGCTCGTGGGAGAAGAGTTCGCGAAGACAACCAGTGCTTACCGCAAGTTCAACAACGTGGACGAGGTAAAGGCAGTCCTTCAGGCCCACCGGCCCCAAGGCTACTATATATTAATAAAAGGTAGTAACGGCATAGGCCTGTTCCGGTTGCCCGAATTGCTGTAAGCCATGTCGCTTACAGCCTTTCCTTGCCCATAAAAAAAGCCGCTCACACTCCGAAGAGATGTGAACGGCATAATGAAAGGAGGAGTGGTGCCACCAGGAATCGAACCGGGGACACAAGGATTTTCAGTCCTTTGCTCTACCAACTGAGCTATGGCACCAAGCGCTTACTTCCTTAAAGCGAGTGCAAAGATAGAGTTTTTATATCTTACGAGCAAATTTTTTTCAAATAAAATGCGTCTATATGCAAAAAATAGCTTATCTTTGCACCCGCAATAAGGCCTCAGCACGCTGACAACCATGTTGCAATCGGGATGTAGCGCAGTTGGTAGCGCACTACGTTCGGGACGTAGGGGTCGCCAGTTCGAATCCGGTCATCCCGACCAAAGAGAGCTTTCACGATGCGATTTTAAGCATTGGCAACGTCAATTTACAAGTTGCGCGTCTCTCAAAAGATACAAAGAAGCCATTTCTTTACTCAATATAGAGTTCTGAAATGGCTTCTTCGTTTTTGAATACGTCACACCGCCCAACCTCCGTTTCTACACGATTCCTATCTGCCGATCATTCCTGCGCCACCCACACATCATTTCTTCCCCCGTCTAAGCATATCTATACGCCTGCCACCTACGAAAACCCACAGATATGCATGCACAACCCACCTCGTTTAAGCATATCTACACGCCTGACACCTACGAAAACGCACAGACATGCGTGCACAACCCACCCCGTCTAAGCATATCTACGCGCCTGCCACCTACGAAAACCCACAGATATGCATGCACAACCAACCTCGTCTAAGCATATCTACACGCCTGCCGTCCAAGCGTTTCTGACGGCCCACTCATTGATTTTTTTGTAAAGAAAGTTGTAAGAAAAACGACCCTAAAAATTACTCCAAATAGATAAAAAAACAGGAATAAAAAGCCGTTTTCTACCCTTTCGTGTTATCGTTTTTCCACTTTTCTTGGGTCAAAGCATAACTTTTACGTTGCAAAAGCAGCCCTTTTACACGCTAAAAGCTATGCTTTACTCGTGTAATCGCTATGCTTTTACATGGTAAAAGGGCTGCTTTGAGCCATTTTTTTCGGCATTTCAAGCCTCTTTCGACAAACAAAAACGCCACATTTCTCGCCAAACAACTGACTACCAACAACTTACCCTCAAAACACCAACTACCCAAATGCTTGGCTTATTTGCGAAAACTTTTCCGTCGACGCAAAATAAACGAACGTTTTGTACGATTTTTTCATGGTGAATTAAGCCTAATTTTCACCATAAAAAAAATCATCTTTTTGACAGCACACGAAGCGCAAACCCGGGAGAAAAACCCCGTGTATACCTTAAAGTTGCAGTAATTAGCGATGATGATCAGCTTTAACATACAGCCTTACCCTGAAATCGCGCATGCACATATATATTCTCTATGAAACGACGAGTCTGCATTTTCCCGATTATACTTTGGAAAAATCGCGGAAACCATTTGTCATATAGAATATTTCTGTAATTTTGTCATCGGTAGTAATTGCGGTCATTGTCTGTATATATTTAAAATAACACAAGATGCCTGTAAATTACACAAACACCAAATTCACGGGGATTTGCAAACCATCGACCTTATGTTTTTATTCAACAATTCTGATACAACGATGAAAAAGTTTCTGATTATTATAATATGTAGTCTGTTTTCGTTGCCTATGTTCTGCGAAGAGCATGATTTACAGGCTTTACTACATAAGCTTGATGATGCTATCGAACGAATAGAAGACATTGATAATAAGCATAGGAAAGCAATAGAAAAATCACTTAGAATGTTTGATGAAGCGGTGGATGACAAGATCAGGTATAAGTTGTGCTTAGATCTTTTCTCCCAATATAAAAAGCGCAATCTTGATTCGATGTATATCTACGCTAAGGAAGGCTGGTTATTAGCAAAGAAGATGGGGGATTATGAGAAGATGCAAAACTCGATGCTGAACATTGCAGACGCGTATAAAAAACTTGCCAGGTATGATGAAGCTTTGAACGTTTTACAGAATATGGACAGAAGCTATATAAATACTCATGGCAAGCGATATTACAACATGCTTCACGGAGTCTACTTCTCTTTGCTTAAAGAGGGAAGAAGCAGTGAGGAACAAAGGGGGTATCGCCTTATGCAACGGCAGTACAGGGATTCTATGGCTATCTATGAAACGCCCAACACGATGATGTATGTATGCAATCAGAGTATGATTCTACGTTTAAACGGTCAGTATAATCAGGCGATAAAGTTGTTCCGTAATTATGAGAGCCAACATCCTGACAGTATATGGAACGACGCTTCTGCGTGCGCTGTGGCTTCGGAATTGTATGCAGCATCAGGACATAAAGACAAGAGCATACTATTCCTCGCAAAGGCTGCAATTCTTGACAAACTGGCTGGCAACAAGAGTTACACTGCTCTTCAGGACCTTTCCAGAATGCTTTATGAAAAGGGAGATATAGATCATGCCTATCGCTATATGATGGTTTGCATGAATGATATTATACAAAGTAAAGCAAAGAGCAGACTGACAAACGTTGCCGGTCTTCTGCCGATTATTACAGCTGCGCACGACAAGGTAGTTGAGGAGAAGCGTACTACATTTGTCATTTATATCATAACACTTATTTCTTTTCTTTTGGTATTAGTGGTTATGGTTTTGCTCATATTAAGACGAAATCGACGGCTATCGGTGTTGCGACATGAGCTGGAACTGAAGAATATCAAGCTGCAGGAAAACGATGTCTTTATTGAGAGTAAGAATAAAGAACTTGCTTTGTTAAACGATCAACTTCAGGAAGAAAACAATATCAAGGAAGAATACATTGCTCAATTGTTTAATATTTGTTCGGTATATATTAATGACCTGGAAAACTATCGCCTTAGTCTACTTACAAAAATGAAAACACATAAGACTAAAGAATTGCAGACTGCTCTGGAGTCGCCTGTAGCATCGAAATACAAAAGAGAGCTTTATCGTCTTTTCGATTCTATATTCTTAAAGTTGTTTCCAAATTTTATTGCTGACTTTAACGACCTTATTACTGACGGAACGACTTTTTTACCTAAGGAAGGCGAGATACTTTCGCCAGAGTTAAGGATTTATGCGTTGGTTCGTTTAGGGATAACTGACAGTATTCGTATATCTTCATTCCTTGGCTACTCCAAACAAACGGTATATAACTATCGGCAAAAAGTGCGCACTCATATTGGAGTTTCTCGTGAAGAATTGGTAGAAAAGATTAAACTACTTTAGCGATAAGACTTACTAAAGACTTACTATTTCTCATCCGCTTCAAACATCTAAGTTATTGATATTCAATGATTATCGGCTTCTAACCAACTTACTTTCTTTGAATATCACTTGACTATGATTATATTTTGACGTAATTTTGCCGCAACAGAAACCGAATTAATCTCTGTAACCTAATAATGACGGAGAATACTACTAATATTAAATATCTTAAACATAAAATGATGAAGAGAAAATCAGATTCTATTTGGCGAAACGGATGTGTGTACCATTTGCTATGTATGGCAGGACTGCTTGTTGTTCCGACAAGTACCTTTGCTTTGGAGCATACGCATGGTAACGTAGCTTCTATGGGCGCTATCGTGCAAGATAGCAAGAAAATCAGTGGGAATGTCACCGACTCTAATGGCGAACCTCTTATTGGAGCCACAGTAATAGTGAAAGGCAGCAACACTGCTACTGTTACGGATATGGATGGCAATTTCCAGTTGGACGTGCCTAATGGCGCAACTCTCGTGATTTCTTATGTAGGTTATGTCCAACAGGAGTTCAAAATTGGCAATCAGCGTAGTTATACCTTCAAACTGAATGAAGACAGTAACACTTTGAACGAGCTTGTGGTGATAGGTTATGGTCAGGTGAAAAAGAAAGATCTTACAGGCTCTGTAACTGCTATAAATCGTGACGATCTTAATAAAGGTGTGCAGAATACAGCTCAAGAAGCACTTGTCGGTAAGATTGCCGGCGTAAATGTTATCACTAATTCGGGTGCTCCGGGCGCAGGCTCTACTATCAGAATACGTAGTGGCGCGTCGCTTTCTGCAAGTAATGATCCACTGATCGTTATCGATGGTGTTCCAGTTGACAATTCCACCATTGAGGGCGGAGGAAATGTTCTTGGCGGCATTAACCCTAATGATATAGAGACTTTTACTGTATTGAAAGATGCTTCGGCTACAGCTATTTATGGTTCGCGAGCTTCGAATGGTGTTATTGTGATAACAACCAAGAAAGGCAGTGATGGCGGTGTGAAGATTAATTATAATGGAAATGTCTCTGTTGGTGTTATAGCAAAAAGGCTTACTCCCCTTACAGCAGACGAGTTTCGGGCTTTTGTGCCCACTGTTACAGGTGTGCCCGCCGGTGTTTCGTTTGGCACAGCAAATACAGACTGGCAAGATGAGATCTTCCGTACAGCCATTGGCACAGAGCATAATGTCTCGCTTTCAGGTAATGCCATGAAAAAGGCTCCATATCGCGTTTCTGCAGGTTATACAAACCAGAATGGTATCATCAAAACAAATCATTATAGCCGTTATACATTTGATGGCGGTATTAGCCCAACATTCTTTGACAATCATCTTACCGTTGGTTTGAAGCTAAAGGCTTCGCATGAGGATAACGCGATGGTTAGCGGCGATGTTGTGAACAATGCGTTGCGCTATGATCCAACTCGTCCGGTTATGACAGGAGTAAAGGGAAATGACACTCCCGGATTGGGATATTTCATTTGGATGAATGGAGGCTCTCCAATGGCCATCCAGACAGATAATCCTGTTGCACAGCTTGAGCTTCAAAAGTTTTGCAACAAAGTATCTCGTACCATCGGTAACGCAACGATAAACTATAAAATACATGGTTTTGAAGATTTGCAACTGAATGCGAATCTTGGTTTTGACATTCTTAAAAGCACTTATACTAAAGATGTTCCTGATAAAGCGGGAACTATGTACACTTCGAATCTGAAAGATGGAACAGGTTTGGATTATGATGGTACTCAGAATAAGCGAAACACTCTTTTAGATCTTTATGCCAACTATCGACATGTATTTGCCCAAAAGCATGATTTCAGCGCAATGGCAGGTTATGGATGGCAGCATTTCTGGAAGAAGTACAACGACACAACACTTTCGCCTGCAGGGAAGGAACTATTCTCTCCATCTCATTATGAATCAGAATATTATCTGCTTTCTTTATATGGGCGTCTCAACTACACCTATGATGACAAGTATATGATAACAGCGACCTTGCGTTCTGATGCCTCTTCCCGTTTTGCCAAGGATAACCGCTGGGGCTATTTCCCTTCTGTAGCATTGGCATGGCGTGTGGGTAATGAGGATTTCCTCAAGGATAGCCGTGTCTTGAGCAATTTGAAACTGCGTATGAGTTATGGTGAAACAGGTCAACAGGATATCCTCAACGACTATCCTTATATGACTACTTATACAATTTCTTATCCTGAGGCAAGCTATCGTTTTGGTAACAAATGGTATCGCACTTATCGTCCGAATGCTTATGATACGGATATTAAGTGGGAGACGACCGCTACTTGGAATATTGGTTTGGATTATGGTTTTCTGGACAGCCGCATTTATGGTACTATTGATCTGTATAAGCGTCATACTACAGACCTTCTGAATACCATCAACGTGATTTCGGGTACTAATTTTTCTTCCATTCTCACTACCAACATCGGAGAGATGGATAATAAGGGTATAGAGTTTGCTATCAATGCACAACCCATCCGCAGGAAAGATCTCACTTGGGATTTAGGCCTCAATTACACATGGAACACTTCTAAGATAACGAAGTTGAACACCATAGACTCAGAATCTAATTTCGTTCAAACGGGTTCAATCTCAGGAACAGGAAAGTATGTTCAAGTTTTCATGGTGAACAAACGTCCGTATACATTCTATCTTGCCAAGCAAGCATACGACAATAATGGCAAGCCTTTAGAAGGAAAGTATGTTCAGCCAGATGGATCAATATCTTCAACAGAGACGCGCTATGCTACAGACAAAAGTGCTCTGCCAAAGTCGTACTTGGGTCTGAATACACATATAAACTATAAGAATTGGTATTTAGGCTTGAATGCCCATGGTGCTTTCGGAGCCTATGTTTATAACTATATTCGTGCCGATCAATATTTACAGCAGGTGTATAGCGACCAGGGAAGTTTCTCGAACATTCTTCCTTCTACTCGAGATTTAGGCTTTGACGTACAGCAACTTTATTCAGATTACTTCCTCGAAAAAGGTGATTTCTTCCGTTTAGATAATATCACGTTGGGATATACCTTTAAGAAATTGTGGAACGACAAATCTGATCTCCGTTTGGCTTTTGCCATACAGAATGTTTGTACGATTACGGGCTATAAGGGTATTGATCCAGAATTGGCAAACGGCATAGACCGTGATGTCTATCCACGCCCCCGCACATTCTCTTTATCAGTGAATCTGAATTTCTAATCAACCAAGAATATACAACTATGAATAAGAATAAAATCATCACAGTCATATCAATCCTGCTTTGTTTAGGACTTACATCATGTTTCAACGATCTTGACACAATGCCTCTTGATAATAACCAGATTGTTAGCGAAGAAGTCTACAGCACTACTGACGGATATGCGGGCATGCTTGCAAAATGCTACGGGTCAATGATTCTCACAGGTCAAAAAGGTGGAGATGGCGGAGATGGCGATTTACAAGGTGCAAACGAAGGATATTCTGGATATGTGCGCTTATTGTTCTATCTTCAGGAACTGAACACAGACAACTTCCTTATGCCATCGTCTTCCAATGGGCTTCGCAAAATGCTTAATCTTTCATGGGATGCTTCAAATGCTCCTGTAGTTACCTGGACTTATCAACGCCTATACATGAGTATTGCTTATTGCAATGAAGTTTTGCGTGAGTGTACAGAGGACAAGTTAAAAAAGCGCGGGCTTTGGAACAAGATGTCAAACGAATGTGCAAGCTATCGCGCCGAGGCTCGTTTCATCCGCGCTTATTGCTATGCAACATTATGTGACCTTTTTGGTAATGTTCCTTACATAGATGAAAATACAGGCGTAAAAGAAATCCCTGTGCAATGGACAAGAAAGCAAATCTTTGAATATGCCGAAAGTGAACTTAAGGCCATTGATAGCGACTTGAAAGCGCCGCATAGGAATGAATATGGCAGAATTGATCAAGTTGCAGCATGGTTCCTTCTGGCAAGAATGTATCTCAACGCACAGACATGGATAGGCGATAATCGTTATACCGATGCGCTTACTTACGCCAAGAAAGTCATCAACGAAGGAGGCTATCATCTGGCTTCAGACTATCGCCATATCTTCCTTGCTGAGAACGATCAATGTTCTGAAATCATCTGGCCACTTTGTCAGGATGGTCAGAAAGCCCAGAGTTCTGCTGGAACCAATTTCTATGTTAAGGCATTTGTAAATGGTCCGATGAATGAACTCTACCAAACTGGCGTTGGTTCACGTGGCTGGGGTAATGTACGTGCCAAGACAACACTTGTAGATACGTTTGACGCTGATGATGTTTTGTTTGACAAAACCGACACATGGGGTGATCAGAAAAAGGATAAACGTGCACAATTCATGACAGCACTCCCTAATCAAAAGAAAGAAACCTATGACGACAAGGGAGCAATGACAAGTACTTTCACTTGCGGATATGGTTATATCAAATGGCGTAATGTTACCAAGGATAATCAACTTCCTGTTCAAGGCGAAGCTTATACATCAATAAATTTCCCTATGTTCCGTACCGGGGAGGCTTATCTCATTGCAGCAGAAGCTATCCTGCGTGGTGCCCAAGGGGGAACAAAGACAGATGCCCTTAATTATGTAAACGAAATCCGTGAACGTGCATATATGAGCGGTAAGTACGCCAAACCAGGTATTCGCTCTGATGCGAATGGTGATATTATAGAGTCGCAACTTACTCTTGACTTCATTCTTGCAGAACGCCAACGTGAATTAGCATCAGAACTTGTACGCCGTACAGATCTTATTCGATTTGGCAAATTCACAAAAGGGAAAAACTGGGATTGGAAGGCTGCTCAACAGAAAGGTGCTGATGTTGATAACAAATTCGTTTTGTTCCCAATACCAGAAACAGAACTCACAAACAATCCAACTTTGAAACAGAATGAAAACTATTAGAATATACCTGCTCATCATGCTTCTCCTGCCATTTAGTGGAGTGTTGGCTCAGACTTCCTTTGAGGAGATTGATGCTAACCCTACTAAAGCAGGAGGAGTATACCTGGCTTATCCTGTAGAGAAACATCCTCAAACCCCAACTCCAAAAGGCTATCAGCCATTCTATATCAGCCACTATGGCCGACACGGCTCTCGCTTTCTATTAGGAGATAGGGACTACAAATGGATAATAGACCTGCTCCAAGATGCTAATAAGCAACATGCCCTGACAGGCTTGGGACGTGAGTTGCTTGCCAAGCTTCAAGGGTTATGGCCCGTTGTCGAAGGCAGAGGCGGCGACCTTACTTCTGTAGGCGAGCGTCAGCATCGAGGAATTGCTCATCGAATGTATACTCATTACCCAGAAGTTTTTAAAAAAACCAAGAAAGTTTCAGCAAGATCAACCATGTCTTTGCGTTGTGCTATGAGCATGGCCGCTTTTTGCGATGAACTCAAAGGATTATCGCCAGGCCTTGACATGCATCTTGAAGCAAGTGAGAAATATGTCAGATATTTAAACTGGCAATCAAAAGAATCCAATACGTTTGCAGATAGCAAGCATGGCCCTTGGGTTGAAGAGTATCGTAAGTTTACAGCGGCTCAGACCCGTCCGGAACGTATGTGCAAATCTCTTTTTAACGACAGCATCTACATATTGAAAAAAGTAAATCCAAGCGAGCTGATGTGGAGCTTATATTGGATCGTTGTTGATATGCAGGACATCGATACAGCTATTCAATTGCCCCAAGTACTGACAAACAGAGAACTTTTTGATCTATGGCAAGTCATTAACTATAAATTTTATGTTGATGGCGCCAACCACGCAGATGGAAAAGGCGCATGTCCTGGGAAAGCTGTTCCATTGGTGAAGAACATTATAGAAAGTGCTGATGAGGCAATTACCAATAAGAATATTGCAGCCACCTTGCGATTTGGTCATGATGGCAACATTATTCCACTACTGGCCTTAATCAAGCTTGAAAACTTTGATGCCAGTGTTAGCAATCCTTATGAGGTCTATAAAGTTTGGAGCGATTTTAAGGCCGTTCCAATGGCTGGTAACATTCAGTTGATTTTCTATAAGAATAAAAAGGATGATGTCTTAGTGAAAATCCTTCATAACGAAAAGGAGGCACATGTTGCATTGCAAACAGACATTTTCCCCTATTACCATTGGAAGGATCTTCGTGCTTATCTTCAATCGCTATTATAAGTTATAAGAGGGATGTATCAAAACTCAAATTCAGGAAAAAGAGTTTAAGTTTGAAAATTGCTCCCTCTCAAAATATTTAAAAAGCCATATCTGACCTCATGATAAGAGTTGGCTATGGATCTTTTAGACCTCATGATTATCGTTTTTAAGGCGCTCAATCTTCCTTACCCAATATCGGGTTTCTCCCACGTCTATGATGACTGGGAGCAACTCGTTATTGCAGCACAGCACGAACTTGGCAAAGAAGGAGATTTCATCTCGGTCTTTGCCTTTTGCTTCCACCTTATAGGAAAGCGTTGTACTGAGATTTTTCAACCGTTCACTATCCTCCCTGCGGTTGAGCAATACCTCGTCCACGACAATGAGCAGTTTACCAGCCCAATCAACATTGAATTGGCTGCGAAAATCCTCGTTGGTGTTGAAAGTAACATTGTTTTGGAAAACAGCTTTGAGAAAGTTAAGGAACGTACTCTTGCCTGTGTTGCGTTCTTCTGACACCATCAGGAGAATGGGGAGTTTCTGCACGGGTTGGAGATAGAGCAATTGCAAGTAATCCATGCCCAGCTCGTATTGTTCCCCGAAGATGTGTCTTATCAGGGATTCAACGTGCGGAAACTCTCCTTCTTTTGGTTGGTGTCCTATCGGCTCATAGAGATTCAGGAATTTATCAACCACAGGCTGATAATCCACATGATTAGGGACTGTACAGAATCCATCGTACTTCGGGACTGTGGCAATAAAGTCCTTTCCATAGTCCTGCCGTAGCGTCTCATTGTTCCACACGATACGCTTCTTGACGAAGCCTCCATTGATGCGTGGTTGGTTCACAATCTTGTACAAGGTCGTGCCAACACGGATAA
>CAUURC010000042.1:0-23925 GCA_963547405.1 uncultured Prevotella sp. | reverse complement strand
CAAATCCTTCGAGATAACAAACTTTACGATCAGAATTGATTGACCTCCTACACCGACATAAACATGTGTTATGTTTGATTTCAGTACGGTTTTGAGCTTCTGTATGATATTTGACAGACACTGTACCGTCTTATCGACGTTATATACTACGCCCTTTCTGATACAGGATGTAGAGTCTTCCTCCACTACGGCCAGTACCGTAATGCTTCCGTCGAGGTTCTTCTTTCCCGCGATTCCTGAGATTTTCGTAGATCCCAGTTCAATTGCTACAATAAATTCTGCCATATTTTTGTTTTTAATTTCTTATTCAGTATTATAACGTTTTCTTCCTTTTACAGATAATCTGATTGTCAAATTCCAGGTTGATATAGGAATACTTATTCCAACCGGCCTGTGAAAGCCCGTACTTATAGAAGTTTTCCAATCTCGTTAGCTTCTTATTTATAAAATCATTTACAAGTTTCCTCCGTTCATTCTTATATTTGCTTTCCGGAAGTTGACCCAAATTGATAATCTGCTCGCCCACTCGTGGCACCAACTCTATCGAACGATCTGGCAACACATTGATTTGTTCTATTTGATTTCTCCATAAGTCATCACCCATGATAGCCTTACTCACAGGAGAGATATAGTTCATGGCAAACCATTTCGAGATATGTCCCGTCGCAATAATAAGGTCTGAAGTGTAGTGCGAGTTGGGCATAATACAATCGTTGTCGTCTACATAATAATCGTCACCCTGCACGGCCTTGATTCTGACAACAGGCATACGCTGGGTGAGCAGGATACATACATGTCCGTCTTGTGTCTTGAAGCATTCTGCCGTTTTCACAAACGGACTTGCTTTCAGCATTTCTTCTATTTTTCTTGCGTCCACATATCGTATCGGCTTTTCCAACGGATAAAGTTTATTTATTTCCAGTCGGTGCTTGATTTCCTGTGTATTGATAAACCCGTTGGTGGCTTCGTCCTGAATATCGATTGTAACCTTGGTACATACCTTCGTCGTTTCATCAGGCTTATTAAACCTAATGAAAGCCAAAAGGAGATAAATACCAATCAACACATCAAGTGTTATGGTTATAGTCTTTTTCCAGTTGAGTCTCATTTACTTTCTATTAGCTTGGCTATTTGTGGGACATAGCTGTCTAAGTCACCGGCTCCCAAAACGATGAGTACATCAAAGTCACGGTTTTTAACGAAGTCAAGCACCTCTTCCTTATGAATCATCTGCTTGGCTATGCCAGGTTTGAGATTATCGTAAATTAATTGGCTGGTTATGCCGGGGATGGGTTGCTCGCGTGCCGGATAAATATCGCACAGGATTACCTCATCCAGTTGGCTCAATGCGTCGGCAAATTCTTTATAGAAATCGCGTGTGCGAGTATATAGATGTGGTTGGAATATAGCTGTAATTCTGCGGTCATGATACAGCTCTTTCATACTCTTGGCACTTTGGAATATTTCTTTAGGATGATGCGCGTAGTCTGATAAGAAGACATGTTTATCATTCTTGACTTTAAAATCAAAGCGCCGGTCTACACCACCAAATGTTTTCATGCCATATTTCAGCTCCTCTGCCGTGCAACCGTTCAGCTGAGCCATTGCCATCGCAGCCACACCATTCTCTATATTAATAGGTATAGGTTGTCCAAGCTCTACATGTGAAATATTCTCAATGGGCGAAATGAAGTCGAATGTAATCCTCCCATTCTTGATTTCAATGTTTTCTGCATGAAAATCACCTTCGTTCAGACTGTATTCATATATTTTCACGCCCTCAACCACATTCTGTTTCATCTCCAAATTCTTATGGAGAATCAACGCACCACCAGGTTGAATTAAAGTCGAGTAGTGACGGAAACTTTCCAAATAGGCTTCCTTTGTTCCATAGATATCCAAATGATCCGGGTCTGTAGATGTAATGACACTCATCCAAGGACGGAGCCAATGGAACGATCGATCAAACTCGTCGGCCTCTATTACAACGAATTCACTGCTATCGGACAGAATATAGTTTGTTCCATAGTTCTTAGAGATACCGCCTAAGAAGGCATTACAATCGACGTGACTTTGGTGCATGATGTGGGCGCACATGGTCGATGTTGACGTTTTACCATGTGTACCAGCCACGCAAAGTCCTTTATGGGCCTGTGTCAGCCTACCCAATACTTGCGCACGCTTTTCTATTTCAAACCCATTTTCACGGAAGTAGATCAATTCTTTGTGGTTAGCCGGTATCGCCGGTGTGTAAATTACCAAGCAGGTATTTTTATTACGGCATGCCTGTGGTATTTCATCCAGATTCTCTTCATAGTGAATAAGCATACCTTCCTTTTCCAACTGACGAGTTAGAGTGGTTGGAGTCTTGTCGTATCCGGCCACAACCAGTCCTTTGTGGATAAAATACCGGGCGATGGCACTCATACCTATACCACCGGCCCCTATGAAATATACAGCTTTTATATCTTTTAATTCCATGATGGTTGGGTCGCTAATTCAATGACTTTGTCGGCAATAACATCGGCAGAGTCTTTCAATCCAAGTTTCAGAATATTGTTATTCAATTCTTTTAGTTTCTCGTCGTCATTAACAATGGCCAAGGCCTGCTTGATGAGAACTTCCGGAGCTTCGCTATCTTTCACATATACAGCAGCGTCCTTATTGACGAGTGCCATTGCATTCTTGGTTTGATGGTCTTCTGCCACATTGGGACTTGGTACCAGAATCACCGGTTTACCGATCAGGCAAAACTCAGAGATACTGCTGGCTCCGGCACGGCTTACCACCAAATCGGCTGCTTGATAGGTTGCCCCCATATCACTAATGAAATCGGTAATAACCAAGTTGCTTGGCTTTCCTAATTCTTCAGCCCTTTTTGTCATTTCTTCCAGATAGTATTTGCCTGTCTGCCAAATGAATTGTACGTCACTTTCGGCAATCTCTTTCAAATGATTGATTACGCTATCGTTAATAGTTCGGGCACCCAAGCTGCCACCGATGAGCAACACAGTTTTCTTTTCTGGCTTCAGCCCCCATTGTTTTCTGGCTTCTTCCTTACTAATATTGGTGTTTAATACGTTTTGTCTCACCGGATTTCCCGTCATGATGATCTTTTCTGCCGGGAAAAAGCGTTCCATATTATCGTAGGCCACGCAGATGGCAGACGCTTTCTTGGCTAGTAACTTGTTGGTTACTCCCGCGTAGGAGTTCTGTTCTTGAATCAGACAAGGAATGCCTCGGTCGGCACAGACATTCAAGGTGGGTCCGCTGGCATAGCCTCCTACGCCGACAGCAACCATGGGTCTGAAATCTTTGATGATTTTCTTGGCCATGCGCTGGCTCTTCCATATTTTGAGCAGAACACCGAAGTTTCTCAGTAAATGCTTCCGATCGAACCCACTGATTGGCAGGCCTTTAATTTCATATCCTGCGGCCGGAACACGTTGCATTTCCATTCTGCCGATGGCGCCCACAAAAAGAATCTTTGCATCGGGGCGTTTAGCTTTGATAGCATTGGCTATAGACACTGCAGGAAAGATATGTCCTCCAGTTCCTCCGCCGCTGATAATGATTCTTAATTCCTTATCCATTTCATTTATTATCTATATTGCAAAAGTAATCAAAAAAAACTTCTTTTGCCCATTTTGCTTGTTATTTAATTCCGTGTTCTGTCGAATGCACTAATAGATATGCTGCAGATTGTGTTGTGCATCGCTTTCCTTCTTCTTTTTAGCCGATCTGCTCACACTTAAAATGGCACCAATATAAATACAATTAATCATTGTCGAAGTTCCACCCTTACTGATTAAAGGTAGCGGTTGCCCCGTTACGGGTGCCAGCCCCACAGCCACACACATATTGAATAAGGCCTGTGTCACGAGCAACAGTGCCAGTCCCATCGCCAGAAAAGCCGGAAAGTTATTCTCACATCGCATAGCTATACTCCCTGTTCTGAACAACAGGATGATATAAAGCAGTGCCACGAAGATAGCTCCTCCTATTCCCAATTCTTCTATAATAATAGCATAGATGAAATCAGAGAAGGCTTGCGACAGGAAATCGCGTTCTTCGGAGTTGCCCGGACCTTTTCCAATCACTTTAGACGAAGCGATGGCAATATTGGCGTGTGCCGTTTGCGCGTCTTTATCCAAGTCTACTTCGGATGGAAGAATTTCTTTATTGTTGACAAACTTCAGAATACGCCCCTTCCAGGTGTCGGCTCTGTGAAGGACTCGCCGCCCTCCGTCTTCCTGATCCGTGTCTTTGCCGGGTGCTTTCTCCGTTAAGCTCTTTTGAGGATTGGTTTCTTCTTGCACGTTTCCGGTAACCATGATGGCTCCCACTCCTAACATCGCCATTAACATGACCGCACCCAGCAGGATACCAATTTGTTTTTTGGATACGCGGGCAATTATCATCATCATGACAATAACCGCTCCCAGCAAAAAAGCTGTGGAAAAGTTTTCTCTCACAATCAATAATAAAATAGGTGTAGCTGTCCACATCACGTACTTGAACGCGTGTTTATCGGCTCCCTTTTCTGTCTGCATGGCACTCAAAATCTGTGCCGTAGCCAATATCAAGGTACCTTTAGCAATCTCTGAGGGTTGAAACTGCATGCCAAAAAAACTGATCCATCGTTGTGCTCCGTTTGTTGAAACACCCGTAAAATACACCCATATCAAGGTGATAACCGAGATGATGAGCAAGAATGGGGTCAGTATCTTGAAATAACGGCACTGGATGTTCAGTGTGACAACCATGAAGAAGATGCCCAGCAGCAAGATACCAATGTGCTTCAGCATGGGTGCCCAGTAACTTCCTCCTTTGTAAGTTAGCTCAGACGAAGCCGAGAATACCTCCACTACGCTGATAATACATAGGAAAAAGAAAACCATCCAGATCACCTTGTCGCCTTTAAAGACATTTCCAAGTGTTTTGTTCATTTTGCTCTTTCTTACAGGTTTCTCACCAATGTTTTGAATTGTTCGCCGCGGTCTTCCATGTTCTTGAAGAGGTCAAAGCTGGCACAGCATGGGCTCAGTAGCACCGTGTCGCCGGTTTTGGCCATTTCGTAGCAGGCCTCCACACACTCTTTCATACTATGGGTGTCGCGCACGGGAATCCCCAATGCATCGAAGTTGTCGTGTAGTTTCTGGTTGTCCGCACCGAGATACACAAGTCCCACACATTTTTCTTTAATAAGTTCCTTGATGGGCTGATAGTCATTCCCTTTATCTTTGCCGCCCAAAATCAGAATCGTAGGCGTCTTCATACTTTCCAGCGCATACCAACAGGCGTCTACATTGGTGGCTTTCGAGTCGTTGATATATTGAACGCCACCCACTTTGCATACCTTTTCTAATCGGTGTTCCACACCGGGAAAGTCGCTCAGGCTTTTTCTGATAACATCTTTTTTGATTCCCGCGATGTTTGTAGCAATACCGGCAGCCAGGCTATTATAAATATTGTGTTTACCTGTCAGCGAAAGTTCTTCCTGCTCCATGTTGAACGGAGTAGGGTGTTCTATCATAAATTGTCCTTCCTCGAAATAACCGATGGAACCAAATTACTTTATTTCAGAGAAACTACACAGAACAGCCTTGATATCATACTTCTCCAGTTCTTTCTTGATAACGGGGTCATCGTTCCAGTAAATGAAGCTATCTTCCGCAGTTTGGTTCTGTATAATGCGCATTTTAGAGGCCGCATAGTTCTCAAACTTGTTGTCGTAGCGGTCCAGATGGTCAGGCGTAATGTTCAACAGAATAGCGATGTTGGCACGGAAGTCATACATATTGTCCAACTGAAAACTGCTCAGTTCGATGACATAGTAGGCATGAGGCTCTTCAGCCACCTGCAGCGCCAGGCTTTTCCCGATGTTCCCGGCCAGTCCCACATCATAGCCGGCAGTCTTGAAGATATGGTAGATGAGCGACGTGGTTGTCGTCTTGCCGTTACTTCCTGTGATACATACCATTTTTGCGTTGGTATAGCGCCCCGCAAATTCTATCTCACTGATGATGTGAATACCCTTATTGATGATTTTCTGAACCATTGGCGCATCGTCGGGAATCCCGGGACTCTTAATGACTTCATCAGCATTCAGAATCTTCTCTTCGGTGTGTTGTCCTTCCTCCCATGCGATATGGTGGTCGTCTAACAGTTTTTTGTATTTATCTTTGATAGCCGACATGTCCGATACGAATACATCGAATCCCTCCTTCTTGGCCAGCACTGCTGCCCCGGCACCACTTTCGGCTGCTCCTAATACAACTATTCTTTTCATATTCTTAATATATTAAATAGGTGGGTGTTGGCAACACCACTCTTTCCTGTCATCTAACCTTCAACGTTATGATGGCCAACGCGGCCAAGATGATGGTTGTTATCCAGAATCTGATTGTGATTTTCGATTCATGGAACTGCCGCTTCGGCCAACCTTTCAGTATATAGCTACTCGTAGGATCGAGCTGAGAGTCGAGTTTACGGAAATTGTCATGAATCGGTGTAGCTCTGAACACCCGCACACGTTCTCCTTTGTGTTTGCGATACTTGAAGTAAGTCGATTGGATAATGACACTCAGACTCTCTACAAAGAAGATACCGCACAGGATGGGCAGCAGTAATTCTTTGTGAACAATGACGGCTCCCACGCCAATGATACCGCCAATGGTCAGCGACCCAGTATCTCCCATGAATACTTGTGCCGGATAAGCATTGTACCAAAGGAAACCTATCATCGCACCAATGAAGGCACAAAGGAACACCACCAGTTCTTGCGACCCGGGTATATACATGATATTGAGATAGGCCGCATATTCTATATGACTCGATACATAAGCCAATATCCCCAGTGCCACGCCGATGACCGCGGCGTTACCCGCGCACATACCATCCATGCCATCATTCAGATTGGCACCATTCGATACGGCTGTCACAACAAGAATGGTCATAACGACAAACAGAATCCAACCCGCGGCCGTTTTGTATTTACCGCAAAAGCTCATTATCTCCGAATAGTCCAAATTATGATTCTTCACAAACGGAATGGTTGTCTTTAACGACTTCACGGCTTCCGATTTATGGACGACGACCTTTTCATTGCCTTGTCGTTGAGTCTCAATATTCAGATTCATCTTAGCATCGGGGCTGCCCCAAAGCGTCAGTCCCACGATAAGTCCGATACTTACTTGTCCCACAATCTTGTACTTTCCTTTCAGTCCTTCCTTGTTCTTGCGGAAGATCTTGATATAGTCATCAAGAAAACCGAGGAATCCCAGCCATACCGTAGTAGCTATCATCAGTAACAAATAGATGTTGCGCATACGGCCAAGCAGAATCACCGGTATCAGGATTGCAACGATAATGATAATTCCTCCCATAGTCGGCACACCTTTCTTTTCTGTGCCAAACGGATCGATCGAGACGTCACGCTGCGTTTCCGAAATCTTTTTGCGCTTCATATATTTAATAAAACGCTCACCAAACCAAGCTGAAATAACCAGCGACAGAATCAACGTGAGCAGCGCTCGGAACGAGATGTACTGCCACATGTGTGATCCGGGGACGTTGAACTGGTCGAGAAATCTAAACAAATAGTACAACATAATTCTTTATTTACGTGATGGAAAACGACGGAAAGTTTTCTATGCGTTGAAAATCTCCCTCACAACTTCCTTATCGTCAAAGTGGTGTTTCACCCCTTTAACTTCCTGATAGTCCTCATGCCCCTTGCCGGCAATGAGTATCACGTCACCCTTTTGGGCCATCATACAGGCCGTACGGATGGCTTCTTTTCGATCTACAATACTGATAACCTTCTTCATCTGCTGCGCGTTGAGGCCGGCCAACATGTCATTGATGATTGCTTGTGGGTCTTCAAAACGGGGGTTGTCGCTCGTAATGATCACTTTGTCGCTCTGTTTCACGGCTTCCTGTGCCATCAAAGGGCGTTTCCCTTTGTCGCGATTGCCGCCCGCGCCACATACCGTGATAACCTGTCCTTTACCATTGAGCACCTCATGAATGGCATTCAGTACGTTCTCCAGCGCGTCGGGCGTATGGGCATAGTCCACGATAGCCGTGTAACCTTCGGGCGAATGAACGGGTTCCAGTCGTCCGTTCACGCTGTGTAGTGTGCTCATAGCGAGCAAAATGTCTTCCGGCTTCTTGCCCAACATGACGGCGGTGCTGTAAACGGCCAGCAGATTACTAACGTTAAACTTACCAATAAACTGCACACCCACCTCGTGGTTGTCGATATCGAGATACATTCCTTCAAAATGACATTCGATAATGCGGGCCTTAAAGTCGGCCATGCTTCGGATGGAGTAAGTCTTGATGGCGGCCTTCGTGTTCTGCACCATTACCATTCCGTTCTTGTCATCGGCATTGGTGATGGCAAAAGCAGTCTTTGGCAGGCCGTCAAAAAAGGCTTTCTTGGCATCGCGATAGTTCTCGAAAGTCTTATGATAATCCAAATGATCACGTGTCAGATTCGTGAAGATACCACCCGCAAAGGTCAGTCCGCTGATTCGTTTCTGAGCAATAGCGTGGCTTGAACACTCCATGAAAGCATATTCACAGCCTGCCGACACCATCTCAGCTAACAACTGATTCAGTTCGATAGGGTCAGGAGTCGTATGCCCGGTAGGAATCGCTTTGTCTTCGATGTAGTTGCAGACCGTAGAGAGCAGCCCGCATTTATGTCCCATCTTACGGAACATATTATATAATAAGGTGGCGATCGTAGTTTTGCCATTCGTTCCGGTCACACCCACCAGCGTCAGTTGGGTCGAAGGATTGCCATAGAAGCACGTTGCGGCCTTGCCCGCCGCGTCTTCGGTCGACGCCACCTGCACGTAAGTCACGCCTTCTGCCCGCTTCTCCGGCATATCTTCGCACAAGATAGCCCGTGCGCCCTGTCCTATCGCTTTGTCGATAAACTCATGACCATCAACCACCGTTCCCTTCATGGCAATGAAGAGATGACCATTCTCTATGCGGCGCGAGTCTATGTTCACACCATTGATATCTACATCCATGTCGCCTGCGGTCTGCAGGGGCTTGATGTTTTTAAGCACTTCGCTTAATTTCATATCGTATAATTTTAAAATTCCTTTATTCTCATTCCAAATCCAATCGGCATTTCATCCCTTTTTGGATGGTAACACCTGGCATAACACTTTGTTTAACCACATGTCCGCGACCATGTATAATCGTTCTGATGCCACGACTCTCCATGGCGAACACGGCGTCGCGTGCTCCCATGCCAATCACATCGGGCACCTGCCGCTTACCGGCTACCTTTCCGCGTTGCAACGTAATGGTTTTATGCTGCGTTTCTGCCTTTCCCCAAATGGGATTACCTGTGGCATAGCTGCCCGACCAGCTCTTATTGGTGTTGACACCTAAGCGCGACAACACATAGTCGGCAGCCAACAAGTTGCCTCCTTTCACGGCAGGCACGAAGACCGAAGCAGAATCGCGGGCGTCTTTCACGTCGAGTTTGAGGCTCTGAGCCATGATTCCTTCGGCGATGTTGTGGAATACGACACCACTCATGCCACCACCCGATGCCGGCAAGCCCGTTTTCTGTATGCAGACGATGCAGCTATAACGCGGATTGTCGGCGGGGAAATAGCCGGCAAAGCTCAGCAGATAGTTCATGACACCACTCTTATAGCCTTGCACTCCTTTTGACATTTGCGCCGTTCCGGTCTTTCCCGCTACACGGAACGAAGTCGAACCGGCCTTCTTACCCAATCCTTCGCTCACCACTCGGTCCAGAATGCGTTGCATTTCTTTCACGGTTTTCTCCTTACAGATGCGTTCGCGCATCACCTGTGGCGGAAAATCCATGATAACTTCACCGTTTTTCACCACTTGTTTCACGAAGCGTGGGCGCATCATCTTGCCGTTATTGGCAATGGCGTTGTAGAACGTGAGGGTTGAGATAGGTGGTATCTGCGTCTCATAACCAATACTCATCCAAGGCAATGCCGTAGAACTCCAGTTGATCCATTGTCCCCGTTTGTTCTTTTTGGGCTTACGGATGCGTGCCGGAGAGGCTCCAACCAATGGAATATGCAGATTATCAGCCAGTCCGGTACGGTAAATTCCTTCTACGAATTTCTCCGGATTATTGCGATAGTGGTCGTCAATGATACGGCTCACACCGATGTTTGAGCTTACCATCAGCGACTGTGGAAGCGTCAACATACCATACCCGCCACGTCGCCAGTTATGGTCTTTCATCTCTCGTCCGTACATGGGCCATACGCCGCCGGCCGTTTCTACGCGATAGGTCGTGTCGACAACGCCGTCATCAAGCGCCACCATGATGCTGGCGGTCTTGAATACCGAGCCCGGTTCCAAGAGATCGCTCACCGCATGGTTATGAATTTCACGATATTCGCCGTCTACACACTTCTCCATGTTCACAATCGCCTTGATGTCTCCCGTAGCCACTTCCATGACAATGGCCACGCCTACGTTGCCATTGATGTATTTCAATTCGTCGATGAGCGACCGTTCGGCCAGATCCTGCATGCTCACGTCAATGGTTGTCACGATATCGGCACCGTCGATGGGCGGCGTATCCATGATGTCGAGAAACTTATTGAGCACCTTGCGGCGGTGAATGATGCCATTGGTACCACGCAGAATCGAGTCGTAAGATAGTTCCAGACCAAAGCGGGCCGCGTCTTTCGCGCCATACATAGCGCCGATGGTACGGCTGGCCAACGACCCATACGAACGCTTGCGTGCGTTGTTCTCCTCGTAATGGAATCCGCTGCGATAGGCCGACAGGCACAAAACAGGCAACGATCTGATTTCGGAGAACGTGTTATAGTCGACACGTTTGGGCCAAAGAGGCCAATGACGCTTCATCTTTGCCTTGCCTTCGTTCAGATGGGCACGAAACGCCTGCTTCGACATTTCCGGAAAGATACGGTTCAATCCCATGCAGATAGAGTCTACTTTTGCGTCCCAAAGCGAATCGGTTTTCGAGTCGTGCAATGCCTTAAAGTCCATAAAGACTTTGAATTCGGGCAGACTACTGGCCATGAGTTTGCCATCGCAGCTAAGGATATTGCCACGACTGGGCTTGATATCTACGCTATCTCGCTTCACACGGTCGGCCACTTCCATCCAATAATCGCGCTTGGCCGTCATGATATAGAGGGTCTTGCCGATTACCGCAATGGCCAAAAGTGTCATCAGCAGTGCGAAAGCACTGTAACGCGGCATGATTTTGTTATGATCAAACTTACTCAAAAGTGTTGAATTTTATTTTAAATGAAAGTTTTTACTATCAAATATTGAATAGAAAATATCAAATGCGCAGGCGTTTCGTTCGCCCTTCCGCCCTTCGCGTTTTCGATTTCTTGTCTTATTTCTCCGGAACATTGACGATGTAAGGAGGCTGACTTGGAATCTTAAGAACGCTGTCCTTGTTATTCTTCAGCATGTCGAGCACATGGCTCTCGCGACTTTTCTCGGTCAGTTGGCTACTGCTTGAGAGTGCCTTATACTTAGCATCCTGCAACATCGTGTTGAGACGGTCTATCTCCAACAGGTTTTTCTGTATCCTATAACGATTGGCTATATAGCCGATCATGAAGACCGCAATGAGCAGAAAGACCCATATTTGGTCGCGGATGGTCTTCGTGGAGAGAATGTCGCCACCAAGTACCTTCTTCAGCGTGAATTTGGCAGAAGCCGGTGCTTCACCTTCGATGGCCTGCTCGATGAGCACTTCCTTCAGCGAAGGCGATTCTTCTTCCGGCGCTTCAATCTGCTGTCCTTCTTGTTGAGGTTCTTTTATTTGTTCGTCTGTCATTGTTTACTTCTTTTCGGCTATGCGAAGTTTAGCACTTCTGCTTCTTGGATTCTCTTGTTGTTCGTTATCTTGGGGCACGATGACTTTATTATTAATCAATCTGAATGGCGTTTCGATGCGGCCAAAGAAATCTTGTTCCACCTTGCCTTCGGCATTGCCGGTCTTCATGAAGTTCTTTACGATGCGGTCTTCCAGCGAGTGATACGTAATCACCGACAATCGGCCGCCGGGTGCCAGCAGCGCTGTGGCCCCTCGCAACATCGCTTTCAGCGCGTCCATTTCATGATTCACCTCAATGCGCAAGGCCTGAAAGAGCTTGGCCATATCTTTCTTTTCGCGTTCGCGTTTGAAGAGTGGTTCGACGGCGTTGATAAACTCCCGGGTGGTCAGAATAGGCCGTTCGCCCCGCGCTTTCACCACCGCAGCCGCGATGCGACGGGCGTTTTTCAGTTCGCCATACAGGTAGAAGATATCAGCCAAAGCCTCTTCTTGATACTGGTTCACGATGTCGGCCGCCGTCATTCCGGCACGTTTGTTCATGCGCATATCGAGCGGGGCGTCGAAACGGAACGAAAAACCTCTGGTTTCATCGTCAAAATGATGGCTCGAAACGCCCAGATCGGCCAGCAATCCGTCAATCCGCTCCACGCCATAATACCTCATCCAGTTTTTGAGATAACGGAAGTTGGAGCGAACAAAGGTGAAATTCGGGGCCGTCGACGGTTGGTTTGGGACCGCTAAATTCCTTTCCGCGTCGGCGTCTTGGTCAAAACTGTAAAGATGAGCGTCGGCATCGAGACGGGAAAGTATCTCGCGCGAATGACCACCACCACCAAAGGTGACGTCTACATAAATGCCGCCGGGCCGTATATTCAGCCCATCAATGCTCTCATGGAGCAACACCGGTACGTGATAGGTTTCTGCTGTCTTTACCATCTCAATATTTTTGACACATCCTGTTTTGTTCTTGATCCCTCTTACATATCGCTTTCGCTGCCCATCATATCGTTGATGGCCTGCTCAAACTCATCGCCCGGCAAGAGTTGCTTATCGCGCTCTTCGGCACTCCATATCTCGATGGTATCGTCTACGCCCACCAAACTGACCTCTTGCTGAATATTCGCCATCTGCAAGTGGCGCTTGGGAATGAGGAAACGGCCGTTTCCATCGAGCGAAAGAATCTCTACATCCGACACAAACTGCCTGAAAATCTGCTGTTCCTTACGATTCCATCGGCTCAAACGACTACGCATCATGTCCATCACCCCATTCCAAACAGACTCGGGATAGATGACCAAGCACGGCTGAAATATATCTTTCCGAAGCACAATGTTTTCCTCTCCGGCAGCCTGCAATATCTTGCGAAAGGTGGCCGGCATGAAAACTCTGCCTTTGGTGTCGAGCTTTGCCGAAATATTACCTAAAAAACGCATGTACATATCTTTATAAAGATTTCGCCGTCAAAGATACACAAAATTCCCCACACTACCCCACTTTCCCCCACTTTTTTGTCTATTCTCACGCAAAAGATATGGTTTCACCAGACCACCTTTCTTTTCAACCAAGACCAACGCATGGCAACGCTTCTTGAAAATGTAAAGATAGATTACTGTTTTTAACACTTTCGAGCGCTCCAAATAGATGATAAAAAGGCCAAAATAGCCTTATGAAAAAGCGAAAAAGCCACCATCGCCGGCCAAAGCATAACTTTTACAAGCTAAAAGCAGCCCTTTTACAAGGTCAAAGCATAACTTTTACACGATAAAAGGGCTGCTTTTGCACGATGAAATGGGCAAAAATGTACGCTTTTCGCTACTTTTTCGCCATGTTTTCGACGACTTAAAAACAAGCGTTTTGCCTAATACGCTTAGACTCAAAGAGTTATGCAAAAAGATGAAAAACGCGCTATTTTTCGTTCTACGCAACCCAACATGGACTTGATGGCTAAAAACGCAACGCGCTGTAAAGATTATTCAATTTTTTAACAATTCAGCTTTGAGTAGATCTGTTGCGGTCTTTGGCTGACGCATCATTTGTAAAAATGAAACGAAAAGGATAAAAGAAGCCATCATACCATAGCTTTTTTTGATATTTTTTGACCCAAAAGCAAATGTATTTAGAAAAGATATGTTATTTTTGCAGCGTGTTAAATTTTACACATGAGAGAAGCGATAGAGAAGACAATCGACATTGACGAGATTCTGAAAAGCAAGATGGGACGTAAGGTTCGTTACGTGCCTCGTTTTCTTGTATCGTGGTTGAAGCGTCTCATTCACCAAGACGAAGTCAATCGTTTCCTTTGGGAAAGCCGTCATCTTACGGGGACGGAATGGTTGACAGAATGTGTGCGCTACTTGAAAATCACCCTTGAGGTCGTTGGTACCGAAAATCTGCCCGACAAGAACGACGGCAAGCTCTATACGTTTGTATCGAACCACCCGCTCGGAGGGCAGGACGGCGTGTCGCTCGGCTCTATTATCGGGCAGCATTATGATGGCAATTTCCGCTATTTAGTCAATGATTTGCTGCTTAATCTGCCCGGTTTGAAACCGGTAAGTATCGGTATCAATAAGACCGGTAAGCAGAGTCGCGACTTTCCTCGCATGGTAGAGGCAGGCTTTAAAGGCGACAACCATCTGCTGATGTTCCCCGCCGGCCTCAACAGTCGCATGATCAAAGGCGAGATTCACGACCTCCCTTGGAAAAAAACGTTTATCACCAAGAGCGTGGAAAGCCATCGCGACGTGGTGCCCATACGTTTCAGCGGGCGCAATTCCAATCGTTTCTATCGCATAGCGAAGTTTAGCGACCGCTTCCTTCCATTCAATCTGGCCATGCTTTTCCTTGTCGACGAAATGTATCGCAACGTGGGAAAGACCTTCCGGGTCGTAATCGGCAAACCGATTCCATGGCAGACGTTCGACAAGAGCAGAACACCGATGGAATGGGCCCAATATGTTGAAGACAAAGTATATGAACTGTAGCCGCCAATCGTAACGCAAAAAGGTGGCCGTCACAGTTAACGAACAATAGAAAATCAATGGAAGAAGAGATTATCCAACCTGTTCCCAAAGAGCTGCTCAAGCGTGAACTCACGCCGGAGCGTCAACTCCGGATGACCAATAAGAGCAATAATGAGATTTATGTCATTACGGCTCAGGAGGCACCGCATGTGATGCAGGAAATCGGACGACTGCGAGAGATTGCCTTTCGTTCGGCCGGCGGCGGCACAGGTAAAGCTGCGGACATTGATGAGTTCGACACGATGGAGGGTGGATGCAAGCAACTGATTGTCTGGAATCCCGAAGCGGAGGAAATCATCGGTGGCTATCGCTATCTCTTTGGCACAGATTGGAAAACCGACAGCAATGGTCAGCCCGTGCTGGCCACGAGCCACATGTTTCATTTCTCTGAAGAATTCATGCGCGATTACGCGCCTTACACCGTAGAATTGGGACGTAGCTTCGTGTCGCTGGAGTATCAGAACGTAAGAACTAATTCAAAAAGCATCTTCGCGCTCGACAATCTTTGGGACGGATTGGGGGCACTTACGGTCATCAATCCTACCTGTAAGTATTTCTTCGGTAAGGTAACGATGTACCCATCTTACATCCGTCGCGGCCGCGATATGATACTCTATTTCCTCAAAAAGCATTTCGACGACAAGGAAAACTTGATTGTACCGATTAAACCGTTGGTTATCGAGACGCCTGAAGAAGAATTGGCGCAACTGTTTGAACAAGATACGTTCCGTGATGACTACCGTATTCTGAACCGTGAAATTCGCAATTTAGGCTACAACATTCCCCCTTTGGTGAATGCCTACATGAGCCTGAGCCCCACGATGAAACTGTTTGGAACGGCTATTAACTACGGATTCGGCGACGTGGAAGAAACGGGAATCCTAATTGCCGTAGACGAAATTCTGGAGGAAAAGCGTGTGCGCCACATCGACAGCTACGTGAAAGAACACCCCGAAGCACTGAAAATCACCAGCGGAGCTAATAAAGTGATTTATAAAAGCTGTCTCTGATTGGTATTACAACTGGCATAACAATCGGTTCAAAGACTACAGCCGCTTCTATGTAGCGATCGGTTTGGGTCTTTAATAACAACTAACCCCGACTCTCAAGAGGAAGAGTCGGGGTTAGTCTGTCATACTCTCGGCAGTGATATTCCGCAAATCTTCTGATAAATATCCAACGCGTAGACGTCTGTCATGCCGCTGATGTAGTCGAGCACGGCCATAATGCGGGTTTCAAGATCATCACTTTGAATGTCGTATTGGCTGCTGACGCGCTTCATAAGCTGTTGTGAATGGAAACGATGTGGGTTGACAGCCGCGTCAATCATCGTCTTCATCAGCGTTTCCATAATCTTATAACCACCCAATTCGACATCGAGCACGGGTTTACTTTGATAAATCTTTTTGTATGAAACCTTACTGCAATTGCGGTAAGCTTCGCGTTGAAGTTGTGAAATGTGATCGATGAGGCAGCCTTCGAGCTTCCCGTCAAGAATCTGTCGCTCATGATTGGCAAAGGCCAACACACATTCGTGTTCTAATCTACCGATAACGCACGCCCGCATGTAGACCACTCGTTCGTTGGCATCGGTCACTTCCTCTTCGTCCATGCGTTTTCTGATGTTCTCCTGTTCGTCCGGAGCAAAGAAACTCAATAACAAATCCTCGGTCTCTTGGTAGGAAAGGATGCGTAGTTTATGCGAATCCTCGATGTCCATAATCTCATAACAGATGTCGTCGGCTGCTTCGACAAGGTAAACTAATGGATGGCGTACGTAGCGTAACGGCTCTCCCTCGAACGAAAGGCGAATCATGCCCAATTCATCGGCTATCTTTCGGAAGTCGGCACTCTCCGATTGGAAGAAGCCAAACTTACCATGACGACCCGCGTAATGGCTGGAGAAAGGATATTTTACGATACTGGCCAGCATCGAATAAGTAAGAACAAAACCACCTTTGCGGCGTCCTTTGAACTGATGGGTAAGCAATCGGAATGCGTTGGCATTACCTTCAAAGTGGGTAATGTCCTCCCAAAAAGGCTTACTGAGCCGATCTTTGAGATACGCTCCTTCGCCTTCGGTAAAGAAAGCCTGAATAGCCTTCTCGCCACTATGTCCAAACGGCGGGTTTCCCATGTCGTGAGCCAGACACGCCGCATGCACTATGGTGCTGATTTCCTCGAAGTTCGTATCTTTCAGTTCGGGGTGACGCTCTATCAGAATGCGGGCTACATCGCTACCAAGCGACATACCCAGCGAAGCGACTTCAAGGCTATGCGTCAGTCGGTTGTGCACAAAGACACTGCCCGGAAGCGGGAATACCTGCGTTTTGTTTTGTAGACGACGGAAAGGAGGTGAGTAGATAAGGCGGTCAGAATCGCGCTTAAATTCGGAACGGGCGTCATGATGAGCTGCCGTGGCGTGCTCCTGCCCAAATCTGACATTTGAAATCAGCTGTAACCAGTTCATATTCTTTACTATACTTACGTATCAATAGGATAATTGCAAAGATAAACTAAATTTGCCTTAATTCTTTCATTTTAGCTTTAAAAATGGGGGTTTTAGAAGATAAATCGCTACTTTTGCAAGAGTTTTACTCTTCTATCACATCCTATCACTGTATCAATGGTTCTATGATTAAAATAAAAGTAGTCAATCAAGGCCGACAACCGCTGCCCGCTTATGCTACTCCGCAAAGTGCCGGCATGGACTTACGCGCCAATATTGACGCTCCTATCCGACTGAAACCTTTTGAGCGTCACCTCGTTCCTACCGGATTATACATTGCTTTGCCCGAAGGCTATGAGGCCCAGATACGTCCTCGCAGTGGATTGGCACTGAAAAAAGGAATCACGGTATTGAACAGTCCGGGAACTGTTGATGCCGATTACCGAGGCGAAATCATGGTTTTACTGATTAACTTCTCGCAAGAAGATTTTATCATAGAAGACGGAGAGCGTATTGCCCAGATGGTTATTGCCCGTCATGAGCAAGCTACGTTTGCCGAAGTAGAGGAGCTGGATGCGACCGAACGTGGCGCGGGTGGCTACGGCCATACCGGTGTCAAATGAGAGAGGAGACCCTTTTGCAGGTCGAGTTATTGCATATCGTATGCTTGGAAATATTCGAAACATCTTATTCCTGTTGTTAGTGGTTGTGCTATCTGGCATAACCCACAATGCCGTTGCGGGCGACACGCTGTCGTATAACGACCAGCGACGCTACGATTATTTCTTTATGGAAGGGTTACGGCAGTATCATGCGGGGAAATATGACGCGGCTTTCGACTTGCTTAACCACTGTCGGGAGATTAATCCCAAAGGGGCAGAAACTTATTATCTGTTGGCCATGTTTCAACGTGAGCTGGGTAAGGACAGTTTGGCCATGGATTATTTACAGAAAGCTGTGATGTTGCGACCATCGAATGTGACATATCGCGAGCAACTGGCCCAACATTATATCAATATGCGGCAGTTTGATAATGCCATTCAGGCCTATGAAGGACTTTATCAAACAGACAAGAGCCGCTCCGACGTACTTGAAATTCTCCTTCAACTATATCAACAGCAGAAAAATTACGACAAGATGCTGACGTGCATTCAACGCATGGAGCAGATTGATGGTAACAGCGAGGAACTCACTTTGTCGAAAGTGAGGGTGTACGAGCTGAAAAATGACAAGAAGTCGGCATACAAAGCGTTGAAGCAACTGGCCGATGAACACCCCTACGACTTGAACTTTCGAGTCATGTTAGGTAATTGGTTGATGCAGAATCAAAAAGCCGAAGAGGCTTTCAAGCTGTTTAAATCGGTGCTCACCGCTGAACCGGAGAATGGGTATGCCTTGAGTTCGATGTATGATTACTATCGTGCCGCAGACAAGAAAGCGGAAGCCGGAGAACTGGCAGAGCGCATTCTCACCAATCAGAAGATTGCCCCGCAGAGCAAGACGACTATTATTCGGCAACTCATTCAACAATCGGAAGCAGAGGGAGGCGACAGTACAAAGGTGTTACAGCTGCTTGATAAGGCACTGTTTGTGAATCCTGCCGATACGGACATGTATGCCATGAAGGTGGCGTATATGACATTGAAGAAGATGCCTACCGACTCTATCAGTGCCGAATTGCGCCGTTGGCTCAAGGTTGCGCCCGACAATGCCGGCGCACGCATGCAACTATTACAGAACGAATGGCCCAAGAAGGACTGGGATGAGATTATCAGTCTTTGCAAGCCGGCTACCGAATATAATCCCGAAGAGATGGGATTCTATTACTTTTTGGGCATGGCTTATTTCCAAAAAGACGAAAACGAGAAAGCGCTTGATACGTTCAGACGCGGTCTAAGTGAGATAACAGCGGAGAGCAACCCCAATATCGCGTCTGATTTTTATGCCATTTTGGGCGACTTGTTGCACCAGAAAGGGAATAGCAAGGAGGCTTTTGCGGCCTATGATAGTTGTCTGCAATGGAAAGCCGACAACTATAGTTGCCTGAATAACTATGCTTATTACTTGAGCGAAGAGAATATAGACTTGCACCGGGCGGCAGAGATGAGCGCCAAGACGGTGAAAGCCGAGCCGAAAAATGCGACCTATCTCGATACCTACGCATGGATTCTGTATAAGGAAGACCGCTTTGCAGAGGCTAAGATTTATATAGATCAGGCGATAGCTAATCTCGATTCAACCCAGCATAACAACGTTATCTATGAACATGCGGGGGATATCAATGAACGCATGGGTAATCATGCCGCTGCCGTTGATTACTGGACGAAGGCATTAAAGTCCGGTGGTGACAAGGCGGCATTGGAACAAAAAATACATCCCAAAGTAATTGTGAAACCTAAAAGTACAAGAAAGAAAAGATGAAAAAACTTAATATCATCATGTCTTTGGCACTGGTTGGAATCTTACTGGTGTCATCATGTGCATCAAAAAAGAATCTGGAAAAGACCACGGTTCAACCTTCTGTTGACAAACCACAGGCTGCGCAGGCTGAAGAAAAAGCACAAATAGAGAGTGCTCACGTATTGCAGTTGCGCCAGCAACAATTCATACAGCGGGTGGTTGACAATAGCGTCTATGTGAAAAACATAGTAGGTGACATGAAGTTCAACCTTAAAGCCGGCTCAAAGGACATCACCGTACCGGGATCGCTGCGCATGCGTAAGGACAAAGTTATCCGAATACAGCTTTTTATGCCATTACTCGGAACCGAAGTAGGCCGTCTGGAGTTTACGCCTACGTATGTATTGATTATCGACCGATTGCATAAAGAATACGTAAAGGCCGACTATTCCCAGCTCGACTTCCTGAAATCAAATGGTTTGAACTTCTATAGTCTGCAGGCATTGTTCTGGAATCAGCTCTTCCTGCCGGGACAGCAAACTGTTGCCGCAAAGGATTTGAAACAGTATGAGGTTGAGTTGAACGCCCAAGGCGCTTCTATGGTGAAGCTAAAACAAGGAAAACTCTCTGTGACATGGCGGGCCGACTCGGGAACAGCACAGGTTTTAGGCACTGATATCAATTATAGCTCACAGAATCATGGCGCGTCGACCCTCAACTGGGCCTATGATGACTTTATGGTAGTAGGCGTGAAGCAGTTCCCCGCTACACAGAAGTTTACCTTTACCACAACGGCTACACAGAAAAAACAAACAGCTGAGGTGACCATCCGCATGAATGAAGTGACAACCAAGGATAATTGGGACCCGACAACTAATATTTCTGATCGCTATAAACAAATTGCGCCACAGGATATCTTGTCGAAAATCATGAAATACTGATATGAGGAAGATAAGCATTATATTCTTGATACTCGCGGTTTCGCTGACGGTAAACGCGCAAAAGCACGCAACAAACAGGAAGAATAAGGCAACAACGACAGCCAAAACGACAAAGCAGCCACAAAAAACAACGAAGCAGACTTCGCAAAAGCGCAAGTCTACAGCTGCCAAGACGCCTAAAGCGGCAGCATACGCAAACACTTCCATCAAAGGACTGCAGAAAGAACGCTCGCAGATACAGAAGAAACTGCGCCAGCAGGAACAGGCTTTGCGCGCCAATCAGGCCGATGTCAAGAAGCGGTTGCAGAATCTCATGACCATCAACTCGGCCATCGACGACCGAGAAAAGTCGATAGAAGGTATTCAGAAGGACATCCATCACATAGAAGGAAATATCGTTCTGCTGCAGACGCAGTTGAAAACGCTGGAAGAACAGCTGAAGGAACGCAAGCAGAAATACGTGAAGTCGATGCGCTACATGGCTCGTCATCAGTCGATGCAAGACAAAATGATGTTTGTATTTTCTGCCAAGAATCTGGCGCAGATGTACAGACGCCTGCGCTTTGTACGTGAATATGCCGATTATCAGCGGGCACAAGGAGAAATGGTAAAGGTCAAACAGGCACAGGTGGACAGCAAGCAAGAGCAGTTGAAGCTGGTACGTGGACAGAAAAACAACCTGCTTTATAAAGACAAAAAAGAAAAAACGGCTTTACAAGGTCAGCAAGACGAGCAACAGAAGATTGTCGCTTCATTGCAGAATCAACAGAAAACGATTCAGAAAATCATAGCCGAGCAACGCCAGAAAGATGCCGCCCTGAATGCGGAAATCGACCGATTGGTGGCCATCGAAGTGGAAAAAGCCCGTCAACGGGCTATCGCAGAGGCCAAACGAAAGGCCGAAGCAGCTGCTGCTGCCAAGCGTCGAGCAGAAGAACTGGCCCGTAAGAAGGCGGCTGCAGAGGCTGCCGCACGTGAAAATGCAAGGCGTATTGCCGAAGCAAAGGAGCGGGAGGAAAGATTGAAAGCTGAGGCAGAAGCAGCCGCCAAGGCCGCAGCAGAAGCCAAACGCATTGCTGATGCCAACGCGGAGAAGGCCAAGCACGAGAAGATGGAGCGTGAAGCGGCCGCCGCCGCCGACCGAAAAGCCCGTGCGGAACAGGCCGCCCGAGAGGCTGAAGCTGCCCGAGAGGCTGCCGAACGGAAAGCCAAAGCCGAGGAAAAGCGCAGCAAACAGGAGATTGCGGCAGCCAAAGAAGATGTGGATGAGTCGCAACGGCTTACGACCGTAGAAAGAATGGTGAGCGGAGGATTCACTGCCAATAAGGGCCGACTGCCCATGCCAATCACCGGTAAATATAAAATCGTGAGCCATTTTGGCCAATATAATGTTGAAGGATTGAAGGGCGTGGTGCTCGATAATAAAGGTATCAATATCTTAGGGCAACCCGGTTGTATGGCCCGGTCGATTTACGACGGCGAGGTGAGTGCCGTTTATGGTTGGCAAGGCTCCATGCTGGTCATGGTTCGCCATGGTGCTTACATCTCTATTTATTGTAATTTGAAATCAGTAAGCGTAAGTAAGGGACAAAAGGTTTCGACCCGTCAGGCACTGGGAACCGTTGGCGCAGACAACATTCTGCAGTTCCAGCTACGCAAGGAGACAGCCAAGCTGAATCCGGAAGCATGGCTCGGCAGATAAAAAGATACACTATATACATTATTATAATAAGGTGTCATTTCGCAAAAGAAATGACACCTTATTGTTTTTTATACGCGGTATTTGGTCAGATGGCTTAATCCGTTTCGTCTGATAACAAAGAACAATATGTGCAGAGAGCCTGCCGCAACTCTTCTATTTCAATATATTCATCGGCCGTATGTGAGCGGGCTGATTCTCCCGGCCCTAATTTGAACGACGGAAAAGGCATGAGAGCCTGATCGCTGAGCGTGGGACTGCCATAAGGCGTCATGCCCATAGACACGCATTTGCGAATGAGCGGATGGTCGGAATCAATGCCGGAGGAATGAAGCCGGAAAGAATGAGCTTTGATTTCTGAACGACAGTGCGACTGAATAATCTGAAACACCTCCTCGTTCGTATAGAGTTCGTTGGGCCGCACGTCGATAAGCGCTGTCAATTGGTCGGGCACGACATTGTGTTGTGTGCCGGCATTGACCACCGTAACCGTCATTCGGGTGGGCCCTAACAGCGGACTGACCTTTTCAAAGCGATAGTCGCGCAGCCACAACAGGTCGTCAAGCGCTTCGTAGATCGCGTTGACACCCTCGCCACGGGCAGCGTGACCACTCTTTCCATGCGCAATGAGGTCGAGCACCATCAGTCCCTTTTCGGCAATGGCAGGCTGAAGCCCAGTCGGTTCGCCTACAAGGGCTACGTCGATGGGTGGCAACAGAGGGAGAACCAAGCTGATACCATTGCTGCCCGACACCTCTTCTTCGGCCGAAGCTAAATAAACAAGGTTGTAGGAACGCTGCCGGGCGGTAGCCGCGTCTTGACAAAAATAACGGAACACTTGAAGCAAAGTGACCAAACCGCCGCCACAATCATTGCTCCCTAATCCGTAAAGACGGTTCTGGAGCAAAGCGGGCGCATAGGGATCGCGCGTCCATGAGGCTACGGGGCGTACCGTATCGATATGCGCATTGAGCAGAAGTGTAGGCCGCCGGTCGTCGAAAAACGGATCGATAGTCCAGACATTGTTGGCTTCTCGTCGTGTCGTAAAGCCGTAAGAACGAATCGCCTGCTCCAGAATATCAGCCGCCTGTTTTTCTTCGCGGCTCACGGAAGGAGTCGTTATCAAGCGTGACAGGAGCGTTACGGCATCATTTAGATAAACTTCAAGCTGTTTCATAAGGCAAAAATAAGTCTTTTTGGTGTGTTTCTTTGAATATTGAATGTGATTTTACTGAGAATGACACACATTTTTGCGAACAATGACAGAATTACCGCTGCGTGGTAATGCGATTACCAGCCGTGTGGTAATAGTCTTACCGCTATGTGGTAATCGTATTACCACGCAGCGGTAATATTTTGGTAATCGCCCTTTTCATTCTCTTTTCATGCCCAATTTGGGGTAATTAGAAGCCATGATGCCAAACAATCATTAATAAGACGTGACGCGAAAATAGCGTTTTGAGTATGCATCCTCAGCTGGTTAGAAAGAATAAAAATCGCAGATATTTTTCATTTTTAAAAGAAATAATTACCTTTGTGAACGTTGAAGCTTGTCGGTACCG
>CAUURC010000041.1:0-25349 GCA_963547405.1 uncultured Prevotella sp. | reverse complement strand
CATCGCTAAGGCTTCGGCAAAGTGCTGGCAGAACACTTGGATGTTTGTGAGGCAGCATTTTGAACGCGTCACGGGGCGACCGATGCGGCCCGGCATGAAAGTATTGCTGAAGGTTTCGGCCAATTTCCACGAGGCTTATGGCTTTTCGTGGATCGTGAGCGATGTCAATCCCGAGTTTACCATGGGCGACATGGCCCGTCGCCGTCAGGAGATTATTCGCCAACTCAAGGCAGAAGGCGTGTTTGAACTGCAGAAAGAACTCTCGTTGCCGATGTTCGCGCAGCGTGTGGCCGTCATATCGAGTGCTAACTCGGCCGGTTATGGCGACTTCTGTCATCAGTTAGACAGCAACGAAGACGGTCTGTGGTTTGCTCCCCGCCTGTTTCCGGCCACGATGCAGGGCGAAGCCGTCAGTGCCAGTGTGATTAACGCGCTGAACGAAATCAACCGAAGGATAGACGATTTCGACGTGGTCGTCATCATCCGAGGTGGTGGCGCAACGAGCGATTTGAGTGGTTTCGACACGCTGGAATTGGCTGAGAACGTGGCCAACTTTCCGCTCCCCATCATCACGGGCATAGGCCATGAGCGCGATCAGAGCATTCTTGATTTGGTGGCGTTCCGAAGCGTGAAGACACCTACGGCCGCGGCAGCGTTGCTGATTGACCATTTGACGCTCGTTTACGACCGAGTGACGGGTGCCGGAGAGCGACTTGTCGCAGCCGTAGGCCATCGTATGGAAGTAGAACAGTTGAGGTTACGGCGGCTGGGGGAGAAGTTGCCCATTGTCTTTTCGCTCTTCAGGGAACGTCAGGAAGCCAAGTTGCACAGGCTGTTTCAGGCCATGACGGCTGCCGTGGCTACCCGATTGTCACACGACAGCCATCGACTGGAGTTGCTGGAACGGCGGTTGCGGCCGGCCGCAATGCGGCGGTTGGAGCGCGAAGAGTATCGTTTGCGGCTGTTGCGGCAACGGGCCGTGGCTCTTGATCCGGCTCTCTTGCTCAAGCGAGGCTACAGTATCACGACGTGCGACGGGCGTGTGGTAAGAAGCGCCGCCCAACTGCGCAAAGGCGACGAAATCGTGACAAGACTGGAAAAAGGTAGTGTAAAATCAATCATCAAATAAGGAATATGGCAAAAGAAGAAATCAAATATGAAGACGCCGTAAAGGAGTTGGAGTATATTGTGGCCCAAATGGAAAACAATGAGCTTGATATTGATGTCATGGGCGAGCGACTCAAGAAGGCACAGAAGCTAATGAAGCTGTGTCGGGACAAGCTAACCAAGGCCGACCAAGAGGTAAAGAAGATACTCGATGATGGCCGTGTTTAGGCTGAGAGCGTGTCGCATACTTGATATTTAACGAAATTACGTGAGAAATCGTTGCAAAGAAGCATTATTATTTGTATTTTTGTGCAAGATTCTAACGTAGAACTTTTAAACTATTATGTTATGAAAAATCTCGATTGGGCAAATCTGTCATTTAAATATATGCCGACAGATTATAATGTTCGCTGCTATTATAGGGACGGCAAGTGGGGAGAAATAGAAGTGTGTTCGGACGAGTATCTGAAGCTACACATGGCTGCCACGTGTCTACATTATGGTCAGGAGGCGTTCGAAGGACTGAAAGCCTATCGTTGTCCGGACGGTAAGGTGCGTGTTTTCCGTGTAGAAGAGAATGCGGCTCGCCTGCAAAAAACCTGCCGTGGCATTGTTATGCCTGAGGTTTCGACCGAACTTTTCACCGAAATGGTCAAGAAAGTAGTACGCCTCAATCAGGAGTATGTACCTACTTATGAGAGCGGAGCCACGCTCTATATCCGTCCGCTGCTCATCGGAACGAGCGCGCAGGTGGGCGTTCATCCCTCGAGAGAATACTGCTTTCTCATCTTCGTTACACCCGTAGGGCCTTATTTCAAGGGCGGTTTTGCTTGTAACAAGTACGCCATCATCCGTGACTACGACCGTGCGGCGCCGCTTGGCACCGGTACTTACAAAGTAGGTGGCAACTACGCGGCGTCCATGTTGCCCCACGCAGTTGTGGCCGAGAAGGGCTATAGCAGCGAGTTCTACTTGGACGCGAAGGAAAAGAAATACGTGGATGAGTGTGGAGCAGCCAACTTTTTTGGCATAAAGAACAATACATACGTGACCCCGAAGAGCACGTCTATCCTGCCTTCTATTACCAACAAAAGCCTGATGCAAATAGCGGAAGACTTAGGGATGAAGGTGGAACGCCGACCGATACCCGAAGAGGAGCTCGCAACGTTTGAGGAAGCGGGCGCCTGTGGCACGGCAGCGGTCATATCGCCTATCTCTCAGTTAGATGATCTCGACACGGGAAAGGTATATCATTTCAGCGAAAAGCCGGGCCCATGGTCGACCAAACTCTACGAAACGTTGCGGGGAATCCAGTATGGCACCATTGAGGACAAGCACGGCTGGACTACTGTCGTGATCGAATAATATTCAAACCATATCTGTTTGCGGCCCGTCGGTAAGCTTATCGGCGGGCTTTATTTGTGCCATTCTAAATTTATCGTTACCTTTGTAGTCTAAAATCAAAGCGTTATATGGGAAAAGGAAAGCAGGCAAAGTTTGCCGAGATGGAGACTTTCGAGAATGTGTTTCAATACCCGTTCTCTGTAATCGATAATGTTCCGTTTGACATGAAAGGGCATTGGCGCGAACGATATTTCGGAAACGATCATCCGATTGTGCTGGAATTAGGTTGCGGCAAGGGCGAATATACGGTGGAATTGGCCAAACTTTATCCGGAAATGAACTTCATCGGCGTCGACATTAAGGGTGCCCGCATGTGGACGGGAGCTAAAAAAGCCTTGGAAGAAGGACAGAAGAATGTGGCCTTTCTGCGTACGAGCATAGAGATTATAGACCGCTTCTTCGACACTGACGAGGTGCAGGAGATATGGCTAACCTTCTCGGATCCGCAGATGAAGAACGCTCACAAGCGCTTGACTTCCACCTTTTTCATGAACCGTTATCGTAAGTTTTTGGTGGATGGTGGCATTATCCATTTGAAAACAGACTCCAATTTCCTCTTTACTTATACACGGTTGATGGTAGACTTGAACCATCTGCCGGTGCTTTTCCGCACGGAAGACCTTTATCATACGGAGGGAATTGACGACGAGACGCGTAAAATTCTGTCTATTCAGACCTATTATGAGAATATGTGGATAGAGCGTGGACTGAATATCAAGTACCAGAAGTTCATGCTTCCACGCGCAGGCGAACTGCAAGAACCTGATGTGGAGATTCCGCTCGACGACTATCGCAGCTATCATCGGCCTAAGCGCAGTAGTCTGGATACGTCGAAGTAACTGCTCGTAGGGGCGTGTTTGATAGAACAAATACCCATTGCGGTATCATATATACATTATTTATAATATTCAGAAAGTATGAAGACATTATATCCTAAACTGATAACCGACGCTCTGGCAACGGTTATCTATCCCGGAACAAAGAAGAATTTGATTGAGAGTGAAATGCTGGCCGATACGCCAAGCATTGACGGCATGAAAGTAAAGCTGGTTTTGCTGTTTCCGCGCGAGACCGATCCGTTCCTCAAATCGACGGTAAAGGCGGCTGAGGCGGCCATCCACTATCATGTAGACAAGGATGTTGAGGTGGAGATAAAGCTGGAATACAAGTCGAAGCCACGCCCCGAAGTAGGCAAGCTGTTGCCCGATGTGAAGAATATCATCGCGGTAAGTTCGGGCAAGGGTGGTGTAGGCAAGAGCACGGTGTCGGCCAATCTGGCTATCGCCTTGGCTAAATTGGGTTATAAGGTGGGCCTGCTCGATACGGATATCTTCGGTCCGTCTATGCCCAAGATGTTCGGTGTGGAAGACGAGCGCCCTTATGGTATTGAGAAAGAGGGTCGGCAGCTCATCGAACCGATTGAAAAATATGGTGTGAAGCTGCTGAGTATTGGTTTCTTTGTCAATCCCGACACGGCAACGTTGTGGCGTGGCGGCATGGCAACGTCGGCTTTGAAGCAGCTGATAGCCGATGCCGACTGGGGCGAACTGGACTATTTCATCCTCGATACGCCTCCCGGGACGAGCGATATTCACCTGACGCTGTTGCAGACGCTGGCCATTACGGGTGCCGTTATCGTGAGCACGCCGCAGAATGTGGCCTTGGCCGATGCCCGCAAGGGAATTGACATGTATCAGAATGACAAGGTAGACGTGCCTATTCTGGGGTTGGTAGAGAACATGGCCTACTTTACGCCGGCCGAATTGCCCGAAAACAAGTATTATATCTTTGGTCGAGACGGAGGTAAAAAACTGGCAGAAGAGCTGAATGTGCCGCTGTTGGCGCAGATTCCGATTGTGCAGAGCATCTGCGAAAGCGGTGATAGTGGTGAGCCGGCAGCTACGAAGGTAGATACCGTTACCGGTCAGGCGTTCTTGAGTCTGGCGCAGTCGGTAGTGACATTTGTTAACCGCCGTAATAAAGAAAAGGCCCCGACGAAGATAGTCGACGTGACTATCAAGTAGTCATTTCTATTGACTCGGTCCATTTGCAAGATTCTAAAACGTTCGTAAGTCGTGACTGAAACGTAGAATTAATGGAAAAGCGCTTGTCAATTGTGGATGGGATTTGATTTTTTCGATGATAGTCTACAATTTAATGTCGTTGTTCCGTCTATTTATTCTGCAATAAAAAACGCAAAAAAACACTATCTACGCTGCGTTATAGAACCATTGTCATTGGTGTATATTTTGAAAGGACCGACAATATGTTCAAACTTTAAATAGCACTTACTACAAATAAAAAACGGAAGCACATGCGCTTCCGTTTTCCTTGAAAAAATGTTTTACTGACAATTACTTGCCAAGTTTCTCTTCTACTTGTTCTTTGGAGATTTTCTTAGTGCAGAAGAACCAGTCGTAGCAGTGCATATCCTTGTCTTCGCCTGCCATACGTGATTTGGCGACACCACACGAACCTGCCGGCGGAACGATGACTTCATCACCCGGGCGCCAATCGGCAGGAAGTGCCACCCCAAAGTTATCAACAGTCTGAAGCCCGATAAGCACACGCTTGATTTCATCGAAGTTACGTCCGAGAGAGAGCGGATAGTACATGATGGTGCGGATCTTGTTGCTGGGATCGATGAAGAACACCGCACGCACGGCTGCAGTGCTGGCTTCGCCCGGCTGAATCATACCATACAGGTTGGCCACATCCATGGTGATGTCGACAATCAACGGAAATTTCACTTCCAAATTCTTAAAGCCCTTCCACTCAATCTTATCGTGAATGGTGCGGAGCCAGGCGATGTGGCTGTGCAGCCCGTCAACAGAAAGACCGACCAGCTGGCAGTTGAGCCTGTCAAACTCCTCTTGCATGGAGGCAAAAGTCATGAACTCCGATGTGCAAACCGGTGTAAAGTCTGCAGGGTGGCTGAACAAAATTTTCCATTTTCCACTGAAGTCATTGGGAAAATTGATCTCACCTTGTGTTGTAGTTGCCTGAAATTCAGGTGCTAAATCGCCGATTCTCGGCATTGCATTTACTTGATTTTCCATTGTTCTAATTTTTTATGGATGAAACATTTTACTTATTGATTTTTTACGATACAAAGATACATGATTAATCGCTATAGATTACATTGATATTTTCTATCCTTGTATCAATAGAATCTATAACTATAACCCTGCAACAGTTGGAATACATTGTGGCGCTTGAAAAATACCGGCATTTTGTCAAGGCGGCGGAGGTTTGCGGTGTGACCTAACCCATGCTGAACACCATGATTCAGAAGTTGAAGTTGGGAGAGGGTATCATTCATCAGTCCAAGGTGATCCTGTACCACATCTCTTATCCTAACGGAGGGTGTTGAGCGAGAAAGAGGCAGAGTCGGCCATTTACTCTACATGATCAATCTCGAGAAAGGACATCTGTTATGCTGTCGTACAAAAGAAGTATCGAGATGAAAAAATAAAAAACGTATTTATCATAGTCATTACTGTTTCATAAAATCTTTTTCAAGAAATTATAAAATGCAAAGATAAGATGTTTTCTATCGCGGAATCTGGGATTAACGAAAAACGCTCGTCAACCGTGGATGATGAAATATTTGGCGCAGGCTGTGTTATAAAAACACGGCCTGCGCCTTATTTTTTGCTTCCGTTAAAAGTGGTTTTAGCGGATACTTATATATATCTTTATTTTACAACGAACTTCTTATGGTTCTTGATGTATATGCCTTTGGGCAATGATGTGGCATCAGTACCTACATGGTGCCCGTTGAGAGTGTAGATGGGAGAGTAGGTCGTCTGTTTGTTAGTAAGATGATCGATGCCTGTGGCAACATCACCTATAAACTCGAAGGTGACAGTGCCATTGTGTTCCGTGATATGTTTGAGAGCCACATTGGTTTTATAGTATTGGCTGTTGTAGAGAGCTTTGTCAGCTATGGCTCCCTGTGTATACCAATAGAAGTTGGGTAGGTTGGACGTATCGTCGAGCTTGTTTGTTTGTGCAGTTCCGGGGAAAGGATCGCCAGCCAGTTGCGTGCGGTAGTATTCCCTACGCTCTTTCTGGTTGAGATGAGTGAGCGTCGACAATAAGTCGTAGGAGAAACAAGTTCCATCGGCGGGCACTACGGCCATGTTGGGTTTGCCGGGAGTGGCGTTAACCCATGCGAAAGTCTCCGTGTTGTCGTTGTTAAAGAACACGTGATAGATGAGAAGTCCAGAGTTGGGAGCCTTCTGATACCATGTGTCGGGTGTCTTTTTAATATTCTCGATGATAAAATATTCGTATGGATTGTTCGGATTTTCAATTTTGTAGGCGGGGCCTTGGTCAAGTATTGTCTTATCCATAGTTATGGTTTGTGAGGTGGTGAGTTTACGTATGTCCACGCTCCATCCGAGTTGATGCTTTTCCCAAGCGGTGTATGGTGTGGGGTGCCAACCGTTATTGACGTATTCGCCACCATCCATGAGATCCCAGTATTCCATGTTCTGGTTATGCTTCTTATATCCGGCAGAGGAAGTAGGAGGATAGATGTCGGGTAGTCCCATGGCATGCGACAACTCATGACAGGTAACACCGATGCTTTGAATGTACCAGTCGTTTGTATTCTTCACTTTCCCCGGAATGAGTTCGCCGGCGATGCTATACCAGCCTATCTGCTTTCCAGCGAGCGTTCCATTGGTAACAGAAGTGCAAGCCCATACCGTGTTCGCGGCTTGTGGATATTCCTCGACAGGGGCATTGAAGTTCTTTCCCATGCCCGCGTAGATGACATAGACGCAGTCAATGTAGCCATCATTGTTGGCGTCGAAAGTCTGAGCATCGCTCGTGGATACCATACTTTGCGCTAAATTCACCGCTTCGTTGACAAGTTCTTCGCGGTGAGAACCATCGCCACCATCGCTGATGTTGGTTCCACCATAATATTTCATTTCCTTAGACAGCGTGACTGGACCATAGATTTTAAATTTGACGTTGAAATCTCCGTTACTGATGTCGTGGAAGTATTTCCTCACGCTACCAAAGTTCCTGTCGTTACCGTTTCCAAGATTTACTAATGTTTCGCCGTTGAAATATTGTTCGAAGGCCTGGTTGAGCTGGTGCACACTGAACTTTACGTCTTGAAACTCGGCAAGAAACACAGGTATAGTTACTACTTTGCTTGGTCCTAAGTTCGTGGGGATATGTACGGGGTTGTAGGGAATAATGGCGCGTGTAGCACGTTGAGCGTTCATCTCGTTAAATGCACACTTGCCTGGCCGACCCAGTATCTCATCTTGTGCGGAGGCAGGTAATTGGATAACGAGCAATGTCGCGATGGTGAGGAGGTGTAGTATCGTTTTCTTCTTTATTTTCATTCTTATTTTATTTAACAAGATCAAAGGAACTTAATAATCATTTGCTTTTAAGTTTAGCGGGGCTTTTCTCTATTGATACCCAAGCGTTTTTAGATTTTTGTCGTGTTAACAGCTTTTCGCCGTTTGGCTTCCTTTGCCTTTTGCTTAATCATGTCGATATGTGAAGTTGCGTGGGTACGGGTCTGCTTGAGCTGGCTGCGATAAACGGCACAGGTAAGGAAGAAGTAGGCTACCACCTGTAACCAAAGAGCCTGATATTCGGTCAGGATGTCGGAAAGATCGGCTCCCATGCTGCTCAGACGTAGGAAACCGCGCACGCCGAAGGTGGAAGGGAAGAGCCACGATATGCCTTGCCAAACACCCGGGATATTGGATTGAGGCCACGAAATACCCGTTAGGAAGAGCAAGGGAACGGAGGTGAAAACAACCAATAGCATGACGTTTTCACGATAACGGACGATGCACGACAAGGTCATGCCAAAGAATGTACACGCCAGAATATAGGGGATGAGCAGACCGAAGAGGTTGACGGCCGTGAGCATTGACGTGAAACCGAACATGCGGGGAATGGCCAAGGCTAAATAGGTGCCCATAACGATATAGACCATGAAGTAGCAAAGTGCTTTGCCCAGTACGATGCGGAAGATGCCGACATAGTGTTTACTGATGGGCACAAGGTCCTGATAGCGGTTGTTTTCACGGGCAGTACCGGCCGCAAGGCCTATTCCTAACAATAAGGTCTGTTGCAGAATGAGCATAAGGACGCCCGGAATGATCGCATTGCCGTAGCCGCCGGTGGTGTTGAAGATGGGCACTTCGTCAAAGTCGAGCGGTTTTGTCGTCACCTCGTCGTCACGGTTCGTGAAGTTGCGCGACCCCGAGATTTGAATGCGTGAGTTGATGTCCTGCGAAACCGTTAGCGCCGTCTGATAGATGGCTTTGTAGGTAAGCATGAGGCTCATATTGCAAAACACGCTCACGTGGGCTTGCTCACCGCGGAACAATTTTCGCTCGAAATCCTTCGGGAAATACAGGTAGCCGTGTACGACTTGTTTGGCAATGAGCGTTTTGGCCTCTTCCATGCTCGTGCAATAGTAAGCTGCCTTGGTGTCGGGCGAGGCGTCGAACGCTCGGATGAACGCCCGGCTGGTGTGGCTATGGCTCTGGTCTATGATAGCCACAGGAACCTCTCTGACGACTTCGTTGTTGTATATCCACGAGTAAAGGAGCGGATAGGCAAGGGGCACAAGGATGAAAAAGATGAGTACACCTTCGTCCGTGACGGTGGAACGCATCTCTTTGGCCCAAATGTAGCACATGTCTTTCAGGCCATTTGCTATCTTGTATAATAATGAGTCTTTCTCCAATTTCTTCTTATTGTTTAATCATGAATGATAAAGTGTCGCCCAGTTGGTTATGGGATATAGACATAGAGCAGCATGGCTTTCTTGATATTGTGGATAACGAATACCGGTAGGGCTATGAAAATGGCCAGTGCCATGAAGTTGAACCAAGCGTCGGTGGCCGGGAAATCATTGAGAATACAAATCTGATAGATCATGTAGTAGTGGCGCAAGGGGAAGAGTTGGGCGCCGGCTTCAATCATCGAGTCCATCGCAAACAAGGGATAGGTGGCTCCGCAGGTTGAGAAACCAATCATGGCCCACAGGGAGCAGACGCTCATTGACATGCGCAGGGATGGCATGAGGCCAAAAACGAATACGCCGAAAGCTTGCGCCGAAAGGACGGAAAGTAAGCCCAGAATAAATATGGGAATAAATCCTCCGGGATGAGGGAATCCTAAATGGTGGTAAATATAAAGTTCAAAGCCGAAGAAGACGGACGCGAAGATGAGAAACTGTGGAATCAGTTTGCCGACAACCGCTATCCATGTGCGGTTGGAAGCGATAGCCATCAATTCACGGGAACGCTTGAATTTAAGTTCTGTTCCTAAGGAATAGGGAGTAATAAGAAACACGAAGATCAGCAGTACGCCCGGAATCATAATCGTACTGAGATAGATGTTATAGCTAGCCCATGGATTACCTATCATGTGAAGGTCTATGTCAATGGGTTGCAGATAAGTCTTGATTTCATCCGTAGTCTTGCCGACGGCCGACAGTTTCTTCATGCTGACAGACGCGGAACCCAAAGTGGAGATTGTCTTTAGGTCGCGGAAGAGCATGGAACCGGCGGCCAGCGCGACGTTACTATAATAGAAGGAAATCTTGGGTTGTGAGCCATTCATCAAGCCACGGGTCGTTCCTTTAGGAAGGTAAAGGAACGCGTAGATCTCGTTACGCTGAATAGCTTCGCGGGCTTCATTGACATTTTCAAAATGGGCAACGACCTTTGTCGTTTGAAAAGCGTCGAGTTTATGAATCAGCGTGCGTGTCGTAGAGGTGTTATCACAGTCAACCACACCCACGGGCATATCAGCCGGTACACCCTCGTGCATCAATGACGTGAAGAAAATAATGATTACGATGGGGAAAATAACCATGCAGAACCCATAGATGGGATTTTTCCACATGATACCACATTCACGAACCGCTATATGGTAGAGTTGTCTGAGCATGGTGAAACGTTAGTCTCTGATGATAGCAGAAAAACGATTAATTCTTGATAATGAGCGACATGCCCGGTCGGAGTCCCTCAAACGGGGTTATGGGGCGTGCTTTGATTTCAAATGTTTTCAAATCGTACTGACCGTTTGCCTTTGTTGCTTTCCACACGGCATAGGCTCCTTGATCCTTAATGTAATAGATTTTGAGTTTGAGTTCCTTGTTGAAAGCGGGTACGAAAGCGGTAAAAGTCTGGCCCATTTTTAAGCCTTCGAGCCGATCTTCACGTACATTGAACGTGCCCCACATGTCTTTCATGACCGAAATGCTCATGATAGGCGAACCTAAACCAACGAGTTCGCCCACTTTAGGATATATTTCGCTCACCTCGCCGTCAACCTGAGCCACCTGTACCGTTTCTTTTAATAGTGAACTTACCACGTCGACGGCACCTTGGGCAGCCTTTACATGACTGGCTACGACACGCTTTTCCTGTTCTCGGGCTCCGTTGCGGGCCATGTCGTATTGGCTTTTGGCAGCCTTCACCTGTGCCTCGGTAGCTTTAAAAGCAGCGAAAGCCTCGTCACGCTTCTGTCCGCTGATGACGCCTTCGTCGTATAAATTCTGCATGCGGGTGTAGGTCTTGCGGGCTATTTCAGAAGCGGCCATTGCTTGTTGATAGAGTTCAAAAGCTCCTTGAATCTGCTCTTTGCGTGCGCCGGCGTCGGTTAGATCCTGTATGGCCTTTGTTGCTTCACCGGTAGCCTGTGCCACTCGTCTTTGTGCATCGACCTCCGGAACTTCTAAAACGGCCAAAGTGTCGCCGGCATGGACGTAATCTCCCTCCTTGACACGTATCTCAACGACGCGGCCCGGCAGCTTGCAGGAAACGCGGTATTCTGATACTTCGATCTCACCTTGTAATGTATCGTCATCACGTTCCAAAGTAAGGAAGCCGATAAACGCTACAATGACGATGACGGCAATAAATCCGATGATAGCTAAAAGAATGTTATTATGTTGTGATTTTGCTGACATGATTCTAATTAATTAAGTGTTCCCAATGATTTTTCCAAGTTAACAAGCGCGAGTTTGTAATCTGCTTCGGCGTCTATTTTTTGACTTTGTGCCATTTGCCATGCCGTTTGAGCAGCCATGACATCGGTGGTTTGCATGACGCCTTCGCGGAATCCGATGTTCGCACAGCGCAGGTTCTCTTCGGCACTTATGATGTTTTTGTTGGCCATGATAAGTCGTTTTTGGGCCTCTTTTACCTTAAATCGACTTTGGGCAACCTGCAAATTAATCTTTTCACGTGCGTCGCTGAGTTCCATCTCGGCCATATTGGTCGCCAGTTTGGAGGCTCTGACCTTGTAAGAGCCTGCAAACCAGTTCCAAACGGGCACCCGTACCATGAGACCGACGTTCCATAAGCCTGAGAATTTACGTTCGAAGCCATTTAATACATTTGGATTAGAGAGGATATAGCCACCTGTCAGCAGTACTTGAGGTAGGTAAGCGGCTCTGATAATTTTGGTAGCTTCCTTGCTGATGTCTACGGCATTTTGCAACATGCGCAACTCCGGCCGATTATCCGGAGTGTTCTTTTCTTCCGTTTCGGTGGCAAGGAGGGTGTCGCTGTTTTCTTTGTTCTCATCGGCAAGCCTAATATTCTCGTCCAAAGGCAGGCCGCATAGCTGGCAAAGCAGCATTTTGGACAGAGCTAAACCGTCTTCTACCTGTGTAATCTGCATTTCGGCTTCATTCACCTTGACGTCAACCTTCAGTCCGTCGGCCCGTGTCGCTACGCCTTGTTTGATCATTTTCTTAACATCTTCAGCCAATTTAGACACCAGTTTGTGGTAACTGATGGCAAGTTTTTCTTTCTCTCGCAGCGAAACAACCAACCAATAGGTCTGGTCAATGCTGTAGAGTGTGGCCTGACGTACAAAGTCGGAACCATTATCAGACAACTGCTCGTTGATAGCAGCTATCTTATTGGCCGCAATAATAGCTCCACCCATAAATACCGGTTGGCGCACCATAATGGCTCCGGCAAAGATATTATGGGTGTTGGTTCTTAGTCCATCCGTGATATTCTGCCCTAATTGGTCGCCGGCTTGTGCTATCGGTTTTCCAATTTGGCTTACCAGTCCGCCCATTTGCTGCGCCATGGCGGGTGTGATAATGCCTTGTTGGACCATTCCGGTGATGAGGGAAGAAAGGTGATTACTTGCAGCAGAACTTACGTTAGTGCCAAAATGATTCAACGCTTCCTTACTATCGTTATCCAACAAAGAAATTTCTTTGCTGTAATACTGATAAGAGCCAAGTGCGTCAACCTTTGGCAGGTATTTGGTTTTAGCAGCTTTGCGTACGTTCTTAGCGGCTTCCTGTTTGAATCGGGTCACGTTAAGCTGCTTGTTGTTGCGCAGTGCAAGCGCACGGCAACTATCAAGGCTTAGCGTCCGTTGGGCTCCCATCGGAAAAACCCAACTTGCGAACATGAAAAAAGTTAATAATTTCCTCATTCTATTGAACTAAATAATACGCTTGAGAATATAAAAATAGCGTATCGGAATCATATTATAATCAATGTAAAGTCTTAAAAGCTGTGTCTTGTTAAGTCATGCTCATAAGACTAAATCACTGATGGATTCAATTGAAAGTGAAGCTTCTGGAGCCGATCATGTTGTTGTCGGCGAAGATACTGACATTGTAGGTGCCGGCTTCTAAAGCCTGATTAACTTGCCAATACATTGTAACCGGTGTTTCCTGGCCGCCATATTCAATACTTTTCTTCATAGAACACAGTAGCGATTGGTTCTCAAAATTAAAAGAACCGTTATTTCCCAACAGGTTGCCTGATGGTGACATGATTCTGACATAGACCGTTTTGACACCATTTCCTGTAGTAACGTTCTTTGCAATGGCAAAGTTTACTTGTAGCGCAACACACTTATTCAGTCTCTTGGTGTCCCTGCCGCGTTTGTCTTTTGCTTGCAAACTAATACTGATTGCATCGAGTTGGGCCGCAATGGCAACCTTCTCAGAGAGTGAAGCCTTTTCGGTATTAAGGCCTTGAATTTGTCGGGTGGCCTCTTCATACTGACCTTTCACGCGCGTATTCTCTGCTGTCAGGTTCTGGTTGAGGCGGTTCAGAGAATCTATTTCCAATACATAGCTGCGCAAAACGGCACGTACCGTGGCCAACTCTTTCTTCAAGCGGGCTATTTCACGGGCGTCGTTGCTCTTCACATTGCGCAATTCATCTAATAAACGTTGGGTTTTTTCTTGCTCGGCAGTAAGCTGTGCAATAATTGAATCATTGGTAATCTGTGTCTTCATTTCGCTATACTGGCGGGCAAATTGCTGATATTCGTTTTCCATCTCTTTCTTATCGAGTTCAGCCAACTCCTGCATAGCTTGATTTTCTTGCTTTTGTTTATTTAAATCCAGGCCTAAATAAACGATACCACCGATTAACAACAACCCGATAATGATAATCGGGATAAGAATTTTCTTATTCATAGTGAAGTAAAAAAAACTTTAAATGTTTGGTCATTGCAAAAATAAAGGTTTTCTATTAACTGGCAAAGAAAAATCAGAAGCCAAACCTTTATTATATTAATTTTTTACATTTTTGGGGACAAATAGAACAACAATAAATTTATTTTCGTACTTTTACGCATTCTAAAAAAACAACCTAAGTTGAATATTTATGGCATATCGAGGCTTTTTCTATAAAGTGTACCATTTATACTATGACGGATTCAGGCAAATGACATTGGGCAAGACCCTGTGGACCATTATTATTATCAAGTTATTTATCATGTTTGCCATCCTCAAAGTGTTTTTCTTTCCTAATTATTTGAAGCAGAACAGCCGCTCCGGACATGAGGCTGAGTTTGTAGGAAAGGAACTGATACAGCGCATTAATCATTAATTTAATTTTATATCTATGTTAAATCTATTATTAGATGTTACCACGGCAACCATTGATTGGTCGAGGGCGCAGTTTGCGCTCACGGCAATCTATCATTGGTTGTTCGTACCGCTGACGCTCGGTCTGGCGGTTATCATGGGAATTGTAGAAACTTGTTATTATCGCACGAAGAAGCGTTTCTGGAAAGACGCGGCCAAATTCTGGCAGACACTCTTTGGTATCAACTTTGCCATGGGCGTTGCCACGGGTATCATTCTTGAGTTTGAGTTTGGTACCAACTGGAGTAACTATTCTTGGTTTGTGGGCGACATCTTCGGTGCACCGCTGGCCATAGAAGGAATTGTGGCTTTCTTTATGGAGTCAACATTTGTCGCAGTCATGTTCTTTGGTTGGAAAAAGGTTTCTCCGGGTTTCCATTTGGCTTCTACATGGCTTACCGGTCTGGGCGCAACAATTTCAGCCTGGTGGATTCTTGTGGCCAATGCTTGGATGCAATACCCCATCGGTCAGACATTCAATCCCGATACGATGCGCTTTGAAATGACTTCTTTCTCAGACGTGGCGTTATCTCCTTTCGCCGTTAGCAAGTTCTGTCACACCGTTACCTCTGCATGGATTATCGGTGCTTTGTTTACGGTGGGTGTCAGCTGCTGGTATCTGCTGAAAAATCGGGAGCACAAGTTGGCTGTAGAAAGTATCAAGATAGCTTCTATCGTAGGATTGGTGGCTTCACTGCTCACAGCTATGACCGGTGATGAGTCGGCCTATACCGTGGCCAAAACGCAGCCGATGAAGCTCGCGGCTATGGAAGCTCTGTACAACGGAGGTCATAGTCAGAGCCTGACAGCCGTGGCTTGGGTCAGTCCTTTCGGTCAAGCAGACTATGCCAACGAGCAGGAACCGTCGTTCAAGGTGGGTATCCCCAACGCATTGTCGTTCCTTGCCACACGTGATTTAAATGGTTATGTGCCTGGTGTGAACGACATCATCAAAGGCTATACCGACCATTCAGGACAAAAACAACCGTCTTTGAAAGAGAAGATAACCCGCGGACAGACTGCCATTAAGGCCCTGCAACAGTATCGTAGCGGTGATAAGAGCCCGAAGGTACGCCAAGACGTAGCCGATAACATCCAGTATTTCGGTTATGGTTACGTGAAAGATGCCGACCAAATCGTGCCCAATATCCCCATCAACTTCTGGGCTTTCCGAGTGATGGTAGGCCTTGGCGTTCTCTTCATCCTGTTCTTCCTCGTCGTGGGACATGTGTCTTGGCGCCGCAATATTGCTGATCCCAAGTGGCGTTGGCTGTTCATTACGGCCATCGTGTTGGTTCCGCTGGGCTACATTGGTAGCGAGGCAGGATGGATTGTGGCCGAAATGGGCCGTCAGCCATGGACAATTCAAGACATGTTGCCTACTTGGGCAGCCGTCAGCGATATCGGTTCTTCCAGCGTTATCCTCACGTTCTTCATTTTCCTGGCTTTGTTTACCACAATGCTGGTCGTAGAAATCAACATCTTATTCAAGCAAATTCGTAAGGGGATGGAGGCCCCGAAAGCATGACATATCTGTTTTTGCAACACTATTGGTGGCTTATTGTCAGCGTCTTGGGCGCATTGTTGGTCTTCCTGCTCTTCGTTCAGGGTGCCAACTCATTGATATTCAGTTTGGGCAACACGCCCGAAGAACGCCGACTCGTAGTTAATTCCACGGGGCGCAAGTGGGAAATTACGTTTACTACGCTCGTGACGTTTGGCGGCGCTTTCTTCGCGTCGTTCCCCTTGTTCTACAGTACCAGCTTCGGCGGAGCTTACTGGCTGTGGATGATTATCCTGTTTACGTTCGTGATGCAGGCTGTGAGCTATGAGTTCCAGAACAAGTTAGGCAATATTCTGGGCACACGCACGTTCCAATGGTTGCTTGTCATCAACGGTATTGTAGGTCCGTTGCTGCTTGGCGGTGCCGTAGCAACGTTCTTTGACGGTAGCAATTTCCTTGTCGATAAGATGAATATCACCGATGGTTTACAGCCCGTCATCAGCCATTGGGCCAATGGCAGCCATGGTCTCGACGCGTTGCTCGACCCTTGGAATCTCATTTTCGGCTTTGCCGTATTCTTCCTTGCACGCATATTGGGCATTCTTTATATTATAAATAATGTGGACGACGACACCATCCGTCAGCGTAGCCGCCGCCATCTGCTCTATAATGTAGTGCCTTTCCTGGTCTTGTTTTTGGCGTTCTTTATCCGCACGCTTTTCAAGGATGGCTTTGCTTACGATCCGGCAACGGCAAAAATCTATATGCAACCATTTAAGTACCTCAACAATTTCATAGAGATGTGGTATCTCACCGTCCTCTTCCTCTTGGGCGTTGTGTTGCTGCTCTACGGCGTGATCCGTTCGTTCCTGTGCGAAGAGTTTGTGCGAGGTATATGGCCGGCCGCTATTGGCGTGGTACTCGTGGTGCTGTCGTTGCTCCTCAACGTGGGATGGAACAATACCGCCTACTATCCTTCGACAGTTGATTTGCAGAGCAGTTTGACCATTCTCAACAGTTCGAGCAGCATGTTTACCCTGCAGACGATGTTCTACGTGTCGTTGCTCGTGCCGTTTGTCGTGGCTTACATCGCCTACGTGTGGTGGTCGATGGATAAGAAGAAACTCACTCACGATGAAATCAATACGGATGACGCGTATTAAACCATAGCAAATGAAACATTTCATTCTATTTCTGGCAACGCTCTTGTTGCCTTTCTACGGCATGGCGCAAGGGCTTGATACCTTGCGCCATGAAGTTCTTTTAGAGACTTCGATGGGCAATATCCGCATTGCTCTGTACAACGAGACTCCTTTGCATCGTGATAATTTTCTTAAACTTACCAAAGAAGGTTATTACGACGGCAACCTCTTTCATCGTGTCATCAGCAGTTTCATGATTCAGACGGGTGACTCTACCTCACGGCACGCACGGCCCGAAGCGCAACTCGGCGAATATTCGCCCGACTATACATTGCCTGCCGAGATTCATTATCCGGCCTTGTATCATCATCGGGGAGCCGTCGCCGCAGCCCGTGAACCCGACGACGTGAATCCCGAATATCGTTCTTCGGCCAGTCAGTTCTACATTGTTTACGGCCGCCGCTTCAACGAAGACATGATCGATCGGGTGCAAGCCCGGCTCGACAAGGCCACGAAGGGCAAAGTAACGATACCGCCCGCCCTGCGCGAAGCCTATTACAAGAAAGGTGGAACGCCCCATCTTGACGGTCAGTACACGGTGTTCGGCGAAGTGCTCGAGGGCATGGACATCGTTCAAGCCATTCAGAATGTGCCGACCGATGCCCACGACCGCCCTTTGCAGGATGTCCGAATCCTGCGTGCCACGGTTGTTAAATGATTGTTACTTCAGTTCGGGAAAAGCAGTCCTAAAATACCTCCGGTATGAATAGGTGTCCTGCTTTTCCCGATTTATTTGCGCAATTCGGCAAAATTGTCTATTTACTTTGCGGTTGAAAAGGTCGTGCGACTCGCGTTTTGGTCGTCCGCCGCCTGTTTTTTGAAAAACAGGATGGGACGGAGCCAGAAACGCGATTTTTTTGTTCAAATGAATAGAATCCACGCAAAAAACACGAAAATATTTAACCAACACGCCCTATTTGTTAAATTGCCTTTGAAGGATTTAACGCCTGTGTCGTCTTGGTTAAATAAACTTTGTGCAATTTAACCTTCCGTATCGTCTTGGTTAAATAAACTTAGGGCGATTTACCCCCTGTGTAGTCTTGGTTAAATAAACTTGAGGCGATTTAACCCCTGCGCCGTGTTGGTAAAAAAAACTTTGGTTTTTAGTCTGCTTTTTTGAAAAAGCAAGGAAAAAATTACGTATCTTTGTTTCGGAGAACTAAAATAAGATAAAACATGAAAACATTTATTCCGCAATTTACGCTCGACGACCTTTATCGGTCGCCTTTCAGGCGTCAACGTGCGCTCGATCCAGTCTCCGGGACGATAATCTATACGGACATCGAGCGCACAGAGCAAGAGCAAGAGCAAAAGACGGGCATCGAGCTGCTCGACCTTTATATCGATATGCTCAATTCGTATTCGGTTTATTCGTGCACCGCGTTCGCGCAGGCCCATGGCGTTCCTGTGCGCTGTTTCAGTTCGTTCATCTTCGCCCTCACCGGACTTTCGGCCATCGACTTTCAGCATGCTTACATGATGCGCAAGGCCGATGATTTGCTGCGCTACACTTGGCTCTCAGCCAGCGATGTGGCGTGTTATTGCGGCTGGACGCCCGTTACGCTCTGCCGAATATTCAGAAAGAAGTATAAGCAAACGCCGACCGAGCGGAGATGGGATTTGCGAGATGTCGGAGATTGTGGCAGGTATGCCATATAGCGCGGCAGACTGCGTGTAATAAAAACGAATAGCGTGGAAAGAATATTGGCCGATTCTGAATCATGGGGGCGAATATCCTTGCTTTTTATCGCAATTGTAACAGGATTGTAACATTGCGTTAACATCACTGAAACATCCGGTTTCTACCTTTGCGCTCATTAAATATATATTTATTTTATGAGCGCGATTTATTTTCTAATTGTCGTATTTCTGCTTGGTTTGGCCATCTTCGACCTGTTTGTAGGCGTCAGCAACGACGCGGTCAACTTTCTGCAGTCGGCCGTTGGTGCCCGTGTAGCTAAGTTTCGCACCATTCTGTTGGTCGCTTCTTTGGGCGTGATTCTGGGTGCCGCCATGTCGTCGGGCATGATGGATGTGGCCCGTCATGGCATGATGATGCCGCAGAATTTCAGTTTTGAAGACGTCATGACCCTTTTCTTGGCCGTTATGGTGACCGATATCATCATCCTCGACGTGTTCAATACACTGGGTATGCCTACGTCTACCACGGTGTCGCTGGTGTTTGAGCTTCTGGGAGGAGCCTTTGTGCTGGCCACCATCAAGGTGTTGGGCGACGAAAGCATGGACTATAGCATGCTGCTTAATAGCGGTAAGGCGTTGAGTGTCATCATCGCGATTTTCGTTTCGGTGGCCATAGCCTTTTTCTTTGGCAGTATCGTTATGTGGCTTTCGCGTCTGATGTTTACTTTCAACTATACGCGCACGGCCCGTTACGGCATCGGCATTTTCGGCGGTGTGGCGTTTACGGCCCTCAGCTACTTTATTTTCTTACAGGGAATCGTCAAGAGTCCCTATGTATCTACGGCGGTTTCCGGCTGGATAGCGGCGCATACCTCGCTGTTGTTGATTCTCGTTTTCGTCATTTCGGCATGCGTCATGCAACTGCTTTACTTTGCTAAGGTCAATGTGTTTAAGTTCATCGTGCTGATGGGAACATTCGGATTGGCCATGGCTTTTGCGGGCAACGACTTGGTCAACTTCATCGGTGTGCCTCTGGCCGGCCTCGACAGCTATCTCGATTATGCGGCCCACGCGCATGGAACTGCCCCCGATGCCTATATGATGACTTCGCTGATGGGGAGCGCGCAGACGCCTCCCGTCTATCTGCTGATGGCCGGCGGCATCATGATTCTGGCCATGGCCACGTCGAAGAAGGCACGGAATGTCATCAAGACATCGGTAGACCTGAGCCGGCAGGACGAGGGCGATGAGATGTTTGGCTCGTCTCGGGCCGCCCGTTCCATTGTTCGCTTCTGTCAGTCGGGGGCCGCTGCCGTAAGAACATACGTTCCCGTAAGCGTAAAAAGATGGGTTGGCAGCCGTTTTAACAAGAGCGAAGTGATTCTGCAAGACGAGCACGCGGCATTCGATTTGGTGCGGGCATCGGTCAATCTGGTGCTGGCGTCGATGCTCATCATCATCGGAACCAATTACAAACTGCCGCTTTCTACGACGTATGTTACCTTTATGGTGGCCATGGGTACAAGTTTGGCCGACAAGGCGTGGAGCCGTGAAAGCGCGGTGTTCCGTGTGACAGGCGTTATCAGTGTCATCGGAGGTTGGTTTATCACGGCGGGCGTAGCCTTTATCTCCTGTTCGCTCATTTGTCTGGCCATGTATTATGGCGGCATCTGGGTGAAGTTGGCGATGATTGCGTTGGTCATTGTGTTGCTGGTGCGTTCGAATCGGAATTTCAACAAGAAGGCGTCGGAAGTAGATAAGTCGGCCGCTACGTTCAGACTGATGATGCGCACACGTGATCCGCAGCTTGTGTGGGAACTGCTTTACAAGCAAGTGAGCCGTACACAGAGTTTTATGACACGCTTCGCGCTCCATGAGTATAATCTCATCATGGACGCGCTGGCTGCCGAAAATGCCAAAGTCCTGCGCAAGGCGGAGAAAGAACTGCAAACGGAACTGCAGCTGTTGAAAAACTTCCGACGGCGTGAAATGCTGGGATTGAAGCGTTGTCCGATGGATGTAGCCATCGAACGCAACACGTGGTTCCATCTGGGGGCTAACAGCAATCAGCAGTTTGTCTACTCGCTGCGACGTATGCTGGAACCGATTAAGGAACATGTTGAGAATAATTTCCACCCTCTGCCGGCATTGTATATCGAGGAGTTCAGGCCTGTTCGCCAAACCATCAATGACTTGATGAAGCAATCGGGCGCGCTGATAGAGACGGGACGCTACCAAAACTATCGTGAGATTCTGGCCGAAGCCGATAACTGCAAAGGCTTGCTCTCCGTCATTCGCAAGGGGCATATCGACCGCATTCAAAAGTCGCAGCACGACGAGCAATTGAAAGTGAGCCTGCTCTACCTGAATATTTTGCAGGAAAGCCAAGAGTTCTTGAGCGTCATGCGCCACCAGTTGCGGGCCGCCAAGAAGTTCATGGAAAACTAAAAGTGAAGCATGGGCTAAGGTTCGCGTCGGAGCGTGAACAGAAATTGCAGTCCTCCCTCGGGCAGATTGCGGGCCTGAATGCTACCGCCGTGAAAGAGTACGGCATTCTTTACGATTGATAAACCGAGGCCGGTGCCGCCATTCTGACGGCTTCGGCCTTTGTCTATTCTGTAAAATCGCTCGAAGATTCGGCGCAGATGTTCGTTGGCAACGCCTACGCCGTTGTCGCTGAAGCAGAATTGCCATCGGTCTGCCATTGACTGCGCGTAGAGCGTGATGGTCGTTCCATGGCCCGCGTAAGCGATAGCGTTGTCGGTAAGATTGCGGAAGATGCTGTAGAGTAGGGAGCGGTTGCCGCTGATGGTAATGCCTGCGGGCAGTTGATTGCTGAACGTCATGCCGTGGGCTTGCAGTTGCAAGCAGGTCTCTTCCTCGATTTGATCGATCAGTTGGTTGATTTCTACAGACTCACGTTGCATGGCCGTTGCGCCGTCGTCGAGTCGGTTGAGGATGGAAATGTCGTTAAGGAGTGACGTGAGTCGTTCGCTTTGCGCGTGACAGCGGGTCAGGAACTGGCGTTGTGTGCCGTCAGGCATGTCCGGATTCTCTAAGATGGTTTCCAAATAGCCTTGAATGCCGGCAACAGGCGTTTTCAATTCGTGCGCGATATTTTGTGTTAGTTGCCGCTTGAGAATGTCTTGTTCTTGCCGGGTGCTTTGCAGTCGCCTGTATATCTTGATGATGCGTTCGGCGATTTCGCCCAGTTCGTCATCAGAAAAGTCAATCAGTTCTTCCGTTTCAAGGCTCTCGTTCTGGTCGGCCCGCTCAGCAAACGTCTGCAGTTGGGTGATGTTTCGACCCAGTCGGCTGATGAATCGGTAGAGCAGAAGCGTTAGTAGCAAGATGACAACAATCGAAAACCAAATGTAATGTTGGTCGGCTTGCAGCGAACGGGCCAAGTCGTTGTCGTAGGGTAGGGCCGTTCGGATGATATAACCGTCCTTGGGAAAGTACGTGGCAGAGTAGAAATAATCGTGGCGCAGGGTAGAACTGTTGCGGTCGACGGTCTGTCCTTGTCCGGTCTTGACGGCTTGAATAAATTCTGTTCGATTGGCGTGGTTGCCGATACGGGCGTAGTCTTTGAAGATGTTGTCATAGAAAACGCGGCCCCGGCGGTCGATTAGCGTAACGCGGATGTTATGCTCCGCGTGCGTTTTGACAAAGTTGTTGAGTGCTTGTTCGCTTTTATTGTCTTGCAGCACCAATGCTTCGTGCATGCGTTGGTTGTAGGTTTGCAACTTCAGGTTGAGCGTATCTATCTTGTATTGCTTCTCGCGGTTTTGCTGAAACACCATGAAGCAGACGGCATAGATAAGGAACAGGGCCGTCACGCTGATATAAAGGCGGTGGCCGATGGATAACTTTGGCATGGCAGGGAGAATTAAGGAGTGAATGAGTAGCCGTAGCCCAGACGCGTCTGAAGGCAGGAAGCGTATGGGCCAATCTTCTTTCTGAGGCGGGTGATGTTCACGTCGACGGTACGATCGAGCACCAAAACATCCTTGGGCCACACCTTGTTGATGAGTTCCTGACGGCTGAATACATGGCCCGGCGCACGCAGAAGGGTGGCTAACAGTTCAAATTCGGTCTTCGTGAAAGCTACGGTTTGCCCGTCAACGGCAACTTCTTTTCGTTCGGGATAGATGACAAGGCCTTCGTAAGAGAGGGTTTCTTCGCTTGCGGAAGGCGTGGTCGGGTCGGTTCGCCGCAAAACGGCTCTGACTCTGACGATCAGCTCTCGGATGGAGAAAGGTTTGGAAATATAGTCGTCGGCACCCAGATTGAAGCCGCTGACGGTATCGTTTTCGCTGTCGAGAGCGGTTAAGAAGATGATGGGAATGTGGGCTGTCGACCGGTCTTGTTTCAGCTTTTGAGCCATCTCAAACCCCGACATGCCGCCCATCATCACGTCGAGCAGGATGAGTTGGAATGAAGATAGCGACTTGCCGAAGGCCTCTTCTGCCGAACATGCTGTGTCAACCGCATAGCCGTAGGTTTCTAAATTGAACTTCAGAATTTCGCGAATGTCGGGTTCGTCATCCACGACGAGAATCCTGTTGGGTATCGGGTCCATCTTTACACATTATTATATATATAATGCAAAAATAGGGATTAATTTGCTGATGGGCAATGGTGGCAGGTTACAATCTTGTAAAAAACATTATCTTTGCCCCATGAATATAATGCTGATAATGATTTTTCTGCTGCTTCCTTTGCTGGGATGTGGCTTTGTGGCATGGCATGTGTGGATGATGTTGCCTTTTGCCAATCTATACAAAGGTGTGGTATTGGCCGTGATGTTGCTGGCTTTCCTTTGTGTTTTCTTCAATTTTTGGGTGGGACTCGACCGTTTGCCTACATCGGTGGCAACCATTTGCTACGAGGTGGGCTATTCTTCTGTTTTCGTTTTGCTCTATTTAGTGTTGATATTTCTGCTGCTCGATATCCTCAGATGGGTGGGGTGGCTTCCCGATTCTTGGTTTTATGCCAGCCCAAAGGGTAGTATGTTCGTATTTCTGACGATGTGTGGCATTTTTATCTATGGCAATCTGCATTATTATAATAAGGTGAGAATGCCGTTGGAATTGAAAGCGGACAAACCGTTGCCGCGTCCTGTCAAATTAGTTATGTTGAGCGATTTGCATCTGGGCTATCATAATACGCGGGCCGATTTGGCTAAATGGGTAGACTTAATGAATGTTGAGAAGCCCGATGCGATATTAATCGGTGGCGATATTGTTGATTTTAGTGTTGTGCCGTTAATCAGAGCGGATATGGCTGCGGAGTTTCGCAGACTGAATGCGCCTGTTTATGCCTGTTTGGGCAATCATGATTATTACGCGGGAGAGCCGAATAGTGAACGGTTTTATAAAGAGGCCGGTATCATATTGCTGCGCGATTCGGTGGCGGAATTGGCAAATGGCATTGTGATTGTTGGTCGTGATGATCGTACGAATAAACGACGGAAATCGGTTGAGCGGCTGATGAATCAGGTAGATAGGTCGAAGTATGTGATCTTGCTCGACCATCAACCTTATCATTTGGAAGAGGCAGAGCGGTGTGGAGTGGATTTTCAGTTTAGCGGACATACCCATTATGGACAGGTTTGGCCCATTAGTTGGATTGAGAATATGATTTATGAAGATGCTTATGGCCCTTTGACGAAAGGCCGTACGCAATATTATGTGTCCAGCGGTATCGGTATTTGGGGTGGAAAATTCCGTATCGGAACGCAGTCAGAGTATGTTGTGGCGACCATCCGATAGTGTTTATTGCTTCACGTTTTCGTTCCTTTGTTGTAAAAAAGTAAAATTTTTATCACGAAAAATGGGGTCGAATGACGACTCCTTCTAGGATTTTAAAAGGGCGATTTGCATCTTTCATAGTGCAAAAATAATGCTACGACTGTCAAATATGGCTCTTGTGATAGCTCAAAGTATAGCTTTTAGCGGCTCATAGCATAACTTTTAACTGCCGAAAGTGCCGCTTTTGTATGGTCAAAGCTATGCTTTCGCATGCTAAAAGCTATGCTTTGACCATACAAAATGATACATGTAAGAACGTTGTTTTGCATAAGTCGCTGATAGATAGCGAGATAGCAAAATCGTGAAATTTAGAGTATTTGCCAACAAAAAATATTTGGTCGAAAATAATGGCTGCATTTTGAGGCTTTTGTAAAAATACTTCATAAAGGTGGCAGTTTTCTTATCTTAGCTTCAATAATTTATGAAGCTCGAATAAAAGACCAAATGGCGTCTTTACATTATTAATAAAGAAAGAGAGTGTTTGTGAGATTGATATACGTCAATTATATGGTAAAAAAAACGAAAAAGTTGAAAAATAATCGCAAGAATATTTGGAAGTGAAGAATAAATGTCATACCTTTGCAAACGCTTTCGCCTTAAAACGGAAAGCAATTAAAGAAAGCGATCTTTGAATAGATTTACATAAACAGAGAAGTAGTACAAGAAGCAAGTACGCCTTATTATAATATGTTTTATGATTTTGGTTGTACTTGGGTAAAAGAAACGACTCGTCAATATAGACAATAGGTTTTCTTGACTTC
>CAUURC010000040.1:0-26050 GCA_963547405.1 uncultured Prevotella sp. | reverse complement strand
ATCACGAAGGATTTGCCTGCAGAAACACTTGTTTCTCAAGACATGATAAACGAACTGATGGACTCTAACCGCAGCATGCCTTATCCTGACCAAGAGATTCTTGACTCTGCGACTCAGGAATATAAGGTAGATGCGCATTATCAGTTAGATCCTGTAGGTATTCAATGCAGCCATTTGGAAGGCAACTTCCTGAACATTCTTTGGGCAAAAACATTCTACCGCAATTTAAATAAGTGCTTCGATCAGGCCGGAATTGCCATCGCCGAGATGTACCTTGCGCCCTTGGCACTGGCCGACAGCGTATTGACTGAAGCCGAAAAAAGGTCTGGTTGTGTATTGGTTGACCTCGGGTCAGGCACAACCACCGTTTCCGTTTATTACAAAAATATACTTCGTCATCTCGCCGTTATTCCATTAGGAGGCGACAATATCACAAAAGATATAGCGTCGCTGCAGATGGAAGAGGCCACAGCTGAGCAGATGAAGTTGAAATATGCCAATGCTTACACGCCCAGTAATGATATCGACGCAACCCTTATGTTGCCCATTGACCAAGACAGAAAGGTTGAAAGCCGTAAGTTTATCGATATTGTTGAGGGCAGAGTAGAGGAGATTATAAAGAATGTTAGGTTCCAAATTCCTAACGAATATGCCGATAAATTATTGGGAGGAATTATTCTTACGGGTGGCGGTTCCAACCTGAAGAATATCGAAACGGCTTTCCATAACCACGCGCTTATAGAAAAAATACGTGTGGCCAAATTCGTAACGCAGACCATTAATTCCACACACGAAGAAATCAATCGACATGATGGCGAGATGAATACGCTCCTTGGCCTGCTTGCCAAGGGTGATATGAACTGTGCCGGTGCCGAAATCAAAAATGACTTGTTCGGCAGCGAAGAAGCCAACAAGGGCATGCTCAATACTGCCGACGTCCATACGCAGGCCCGACAAATCAACGAAGTGGCCGGAAGTGGTGTGGTCCGAACTGAAGCTGAAAAGCTGAAGGCCGAGGAAGAACTGCGCAAACGGAAGGAAGCAGAGGAGGAAGCAGCTCGTCTGGAGCAAGAAAGGAAAGATGCCGAAGAGGCTGCCCGCCGCAAAGAGAACAGCTTCTGGCACAAGTTTATGAAAAAAGCCAAGAACTTCGGTGAGCAAATGATTAAAGAGGAAGAGTAATCACGTCAAATAAAAAAGAATATGCCAAACGATATAGTTAATTTTGTAGGACCCACGAAAGAGCATAGCATCATCAAGGTTATCGGCGTGGGAGGTGGCGGCGGCAATGCTGTTAATCACATGTATCGTGAAGGAATCCACGATGTTACATTCGTATTGTGCAACACGGACAATCAGGCACTCAGCGATTCGCCCGTTCCCGTGCACCTACAGTTAGGCAAAGAAGGCCTGGGAGCCGGCAATAAACCCGAAAAAGCACGTCAGGCAGCCGAAGAAAGCATTGAAGATATCAAGCAAATGCTGAGCGACGGCACGCGCATGGCCTTCATTACGGCCGGTATGGGTGGAGGAACCGGAACGGGAGCAGCCCCTGTCATTGCCCGCGTTTCCAAGGAAATGGGCATTCTGACGGTCGGTATCGTCACAATCCCCTTCCGCTTTGAAGGCCCTCTCAAGATCGATCAAGCTCTCGATGGTGTAGAGGAAATGGCCAAACATGTAGACGCCTTGCTCGTCATCAACAACGAACGACTGCTCGAAATCTATCCGGAGCTATCTCTGACGAGTGGTTTTGCCAAGGCCGACGACACACTGAGCATTGCAGCCAAGAGCATTGCCGAAATCATTACGACACATGGATTCATCAATCTCGACTTCAACGACGTGAAAACCGTGCTCAAAGATGGTGGCGTAGCTATCATGAGCACCGGTTACGGCGAAGGCGAAGGTCGTGTGAAAGCGGCCATTGAGGACGCGCTCAATTCACCATTGCTCAGCGAAAACGATGTTTACAACTCCAAAAAGATACTGCTCAGCCTTGCCTTTGCCAAAGAAAAGGACAACGAAGGCCTCATGATGGACGAGATGAATGAAATCAACGACTTCATGGCGAAGTTTGATAGCAGTTTCGAAATCAAGTGGGGCGTGGCGTTTGACCCAGAGTTGGGCAAGAAAGTGAAGGTAACTATTCTTGCCACAGGCTTCGGAATAGAAAACGTTGACGGCATGAACAAACATCTTGGCAACAGATATTCACAGGAAGAAGCCGACCGTTGCGCCCGCGAAGAGGAAGAAAAAGCAAGGCGTCAGGAGCGAATGGAAACCTATTATGGCCGTCAGGATGGCAATAGTCAATACAAGCGACGCCCGAAAGTCTACCTTTTCCATCCCAATGACCTCAATAACGAAGACGTGATTTTGGCCATTGAGAATACGCCTACCTACAAGAGGACGCAGCAACAGCTGGATGATATCCGTAATCAAGCACAGGGAAAACCCGCTACAGATACTAATGATAACAATGACACTACGCCTGTCCAAGGAGTTATCTCCTTTGCGTAAGCTTAATTGCGTATAGCTAACAGCACAGAATATAAGAAGTCCCGCAGCGAAGGAATATCTTTGCTGCGGGGCTTTTTGTATAACAATGCCATCAGATAGGCAACAATCAATACTATTCTCTTATTTCATGCAGATCTAAAATGTAAATAAAGAATCAGAAAAACGGCCTTTAAAAATTCTCAATCTAGCAAAATAAAAGGCCAGAAACGCGCCGTTATTTTGACAAAAGGCGATGTTTCTGCTGCGAAATCACAACTTTGAGAGGGTAAAAGATACACTTTGAGCCGCTAAAAGCTATGCTTTTGCACGATCAAAGCATAGCTTTGACATGGTAAAAGGGCTGCTTTCACACGATAAAAGGGCCACAATGAGCGGGTAGAAACGAAAGAATAAGGCGTTGTTGTGCACAAGTGATTGGTAATCAGCGCGTTGTAGGTTTGTTGTAAAATCGCGAATAACGGGCGTAAATGCGACAAAAACTTTTTTGTTTCATAATTTTGAAGCGGTTTGTAAAGATTATTCAGAGTCTTTCTTTTTAAAAGGCATGAGTTGTTGGAGCGTGATTTATCACGTTCTGTTTCCACGTTTGTTTCCTGCCCAGCGATGATATTCTCTGTCAGAGTATAGGATTGGGTGGATGGGTAATCATAATTCATTCTTGTTTTCAATGCGAAACGTGATATAGTTTGGTATAAGGATTCCGTATTCTTTGTCACACACAGGGACTTATCAAAGGAATATTCCATAAGAATTGCGAAATTAATGCCGACAAAGAAAAAAACTTCGCTCCAGCTGTCCCTCTTTTAATTGTCAGTTGTATTATCTATAAAACTATCAACCACTTGAAAGACGAACAGCAATCTCTCCGAACCGAGGAGCTATGGAACAAAGCCAAAGCCATAGCCGATGACATCATAGCTATTGAGGCCATTGATACGACCAAGGCTTACAATAAGTTGCGTGCGGAACTGCGGCGAAAGAAGCTACGCGTATGGCAGCAAAGGCTCACTAAATACGCGGCCATTCTCACGCTACCGCTTCTCTTCAGCACCGCCATTCTGGGCTACTTGCTGACTAACAGCTCCACGGATGACGACCGAATGACCGAGATTTATTCGGTAAACGGTGCCATCACGCGCTATGAACTGCCCGACAAGTCTGTCGTATGGCTCAATTCCGGCAGCCGACTGCGCTTTACCAACCACTTCACCCAAGCCAATCGGCAGGTTGAGTTGGAAGGAGAAGGCTACTTTGAAGTCAAGGCCAATCCGCAGTCTCCTTTCTATGTCAATACCGTCCACGGCCTTCAGGTCTATGTCTACGGCACCCATTTCAACGTTGCCGCATACGAAGAAAGCGACTGTATAGAAACGGTTTTGGAAGAAGGGCACGTCAATGTCATCATACCCGGCAGAAAAACACAATACAGTATGGAGCAGGGCGAAATCCTTTCATACAACAAACAGACCGGACAGATTACCTCCAATCGGGTCGATACGGAAGAAAAACTGGCATGGAAAGACGGCAAGCTCGTTTTCAGAAACACGCCGCTGGAAGAAATCTTCCAACATCTGGAACGCCATTTCAACATCCATATCACATTCGTCAATCATTCCGGAAAACAATATAGGTATCGTGCTACATTCTATAACGAGACGCTTCCTCAGATCATGGACTACTTAGGGAAGTCGGCTTCTCTGTCATGGCATTTCGAAAAGAGCACGCTGACCACCGGCTCCAAATCTTCTAAACGCCACATGCGGGTAGATCTATATTAAAAACTACCCGCATCTACACGCAACTCGAGTAAAATCATCATATTACCTTATTTTAAATATCAATTAACTCCTAAAAATTATGACATAAAAAATCGACGCTCCAACCACAGACACGCCCAAGCCGCCATGCCGGCCGCGCCTGTCTTCAACCTTATTTCAACCTTTTCCCAACGAGATGGGGAAAAAACTAACCGTAATATCCAATAATCAACCTAATTGCGCAACCCAAGAGGATGGTCGGTAAGCATCGTCCTCGGCAAAGCGTGATTCTTTTAAAACTTACAATCAGATGAGGAACAGTATTATACTTTTCTGTATGATAGCATGCCTGTTGGTTGCTCCCAAGGCTTATTCCCAACGCATCGGGAAACCTATTACAGCCTCCAATGTTTCCATTGAACAGGTGTTGAATCAGATAGAAAAGGCTTCAAGCTACGTCTTTCTCTACAACAACAAGACGATCGACACTCGGAGAATCGTCAGTGTCAACAGCAAAAACGGCGACATTAAGGAAATATTGAACCATATTTTCCGAGGAACCAATGTCAGCTATACCATCGTTGACAAGCAAATTATTCTCTCTACGAAAAATCAGAAGAAAAGTTCCGCCAACGCGTTCACGCTCAAGGGCACGGTCAAGGACAGTCAGGGTGAACCGCTCATTGGCGTCAGCGTCAAGCGGAAAGGCAGCACTACGGGCGTCATCAGCGACATCGACGGCAACTTCAACCTGCAGGTGAACGACGGATCGCTGCTCGAAGTGTCCTACATTGGCTATGCCACCAAGACCGTTAAGGTGTCGGGCAACCAGCCTATCACCATCACCCTTCAGGAAGACGACCAACTACTCAATGAAGTAGTGGTTACGGCATTGGGTATCAAGCGCGAGACCAAGGCCCTCACCTATAATGTTCAGGAACTCAAGGCCAAGGACGTGACCGGCGTGAAAGACGCCAACTTCATCAACAGTCTGGCCGGTAAGGTGGCTGGTGTCACCATCAACCAGAGTTCGTCCGGCGTCGGCGGCTCTTCACGTGTCATGATGCGTGGTACCAAATCGCTGTTCGGCGAGAACAACGCGCTCTACGTTTTGGACGGCATCCCCATGCAAGGACTTCGCACCAAGCAGTCTGACAACTTCTACGAGGCCGTTGAGGTGGCCGATGGAGACGGTATTTCAAACATCAATCCCGACGACATCGAAAGCATGTCAGTACTTACCGGTGCTTCGGCCGCGGCTCTTTACGGTAACAAGGGTGCCAACGGCGTCATCCTGATAACGACCAAGAAGGGTGCCATCGGCAAGCCGCGCGTAGCTTACTCTCACAACACGAGCTTCATGAGTCCGTTCGTGACACCTCAGTTTCAGAATACTTATGGTCGCAAGGACGGCGATTTCGCAAGTTGGGGAGAGAAACTCGAGAAGCCTTCTTCCTACAATCCGCTCGACTTTTTCCAGACAGGTTTCAACGTTATGAACTCTGTTGCGCTGTCGACCGGCTCGGAAACCAACCAGACACACATCTCTTTCGGCAGTGTCAACTCACAAGGTATTGTACCTAACAACAAGTACAACCGCTACAACTTTACGTTCCGCAACTCCTGGGATGTCATCAAAGACGTTCTGAGCATGGACATGGGACTCTTCTATATCAAGCAGAATAATCAGAATAGTGTAGGCCAGGGCATGTACTACAACCCGTTGGTTCCCGCATATCTTTTCCCTCCCAGCGACGATATCAACAAGTATGTGGTCTACGAAATGTACAACGGCAGCCGCAACTTCAAGACCCAGAATTGGCCTTATCACAACATGGGCTTGGGCATGCAGAATCCTTACTGGATTGTTAACCGCAATATGTTCAACACCGACCGCAACCGTAACATCATCACACTGTCGGTGAAATGGAACATCACCGACTGGATGAACGTCATTGCCCGCGGCCGAACCGACCATGCTTATATGGAGTTCGAGCGCAAACTCTATGCCTCGACCGACGGTCTCTTTGCCAAACCGCAAGGCCACTGGATGACACAGGACGACAAGAACACTTCCGTCTATCTCGATTTCCTTGTCAACATCGACAAGAAGTTCGGCGAAGATTTCCGTTTCCTTGCCAACATCGGCGGCAGCTATTATGACGAGAAATACAAATCTCACACTTTCGAAGGTAACTTGGTAAGAGTTCCCAACTTCTTCCACTCTTCCAACATGTCACCCGCCGAAACGAGAACAACCCATTCAAACCTGCATACTCAGACGCAGTCGTTTTACGGCAAGGCCGAAGTCAACTGGAAGAACTTCCTCTTCATCGACGCCACAGGCCGCATCGACTACTTCTCCACCCTCTTGGGAACAGACAAGAACTATGTCTTCTACCCTTCTACCGGTCTGTCGGTGTTGCTGTCAGAAGCACTTCCTTTGCCCAAGAACATCATTTCGTTCTGGAAGATACGCGGTTCATACGCTCAAGTAGGTAATCCCCCATCCGCTTATCTGCCCTATACAATGGTAACACTGGCCAACGGCAATGCCACCGGTTCCAGCTTCACGCCTGCCAGTCACCTGAAACCTGAAATGACCAAGGCTTTTGAATTTGGTATGGATCTGCGCTTGTTCCACAACAAGCTGAACATTGCTGCTACCTATTATAATTCTAACACTTACAACCAGCTCTTCCGTTATAACTTGCCGCCAAGCACGGGTTATTCATACGCGTTTGAAAATGCCGGAAAGGTCAACAACTGGGGTGTCGAACTGACAGTGGGTGTTAACCAGAAGATAGGTCCTGTAGACTGGAACGCCAACCTTATTTACTCGCTCAACCGCAACGAAATCAAGGAACTGCTGCCCGAATACGTCACCGACCGCAAGACGAACACCACCGTCAAGGCGCCTACGGAGTTTGAAGTATCAAGCGCGGAGTCCTATAAGATGATACTCAAGAAAGGCGGTACGATGTCGGATATCTACGCTAGCAAGCTCAAGCAAGACCTTCATGGCGACATTCTCTGCTCGGGTGGCGTGTCTAAAGACGACAATAACTTCATTAAAGTAGGTTCGGCAGCTCCTAAATACAACGTGGGTTTCCGCAATAGCTTCGCTTGGAAAGGCCTTGAGCTCAACTTCCTCCTCGATGCCCGTGTAGGCGGCGTTGTCGTTTCGGCCACACAAGCCCTGATGGATCAGTTCGGTGTGTCGAAGCAGACGGCTGACGCAAGAGACAACGGCGGTGTTCGTGTCAACAACGGAAAGCTCAACGCCGAGCAATATTACAGTGTAGTGGCCGGTGGAAAGACCGGTCTGTTGGCCCATTACGCCTACAGTGCCACCAACGTTCGTCTGCGCGAACTGTCATTATCCTACGATCTGCCCGCTTCATGGTTCAGAGACAAGCTCCGCATGGGCGTTTCGCTCACGGCTCACAATCTGTTCATGATTTACAACAAGGCGCCGTTCGATCCGGAATTGACAGCCAATACCGGAACCTATTATCAAGGTTTCGACTACTTCATGCCTCCCAGCTTGCGTAGCCTTGGATTTGGATTGAAAGTGAATTTCTAATACGTTTATTACACAAAGAATAATGAAAAAGCATATATCATTCATCTCATGCCTCTCAATAGGCATGCTGGCCGCCTCCGTATCCTTGAGCAGCTGTATGTCGGACAGCCTCAATCTGGACCCCGACAAGATACAAGAGAGCGAACTCAATAAGGACAATCTCTGGGGCACTTACCTCACGACGATGGAACGCAGAGTCGTGCCCGAAGACCAAAACGACTATCAGCTTGCGGAAGATCTCGTGGGCAACATGTACGCAGGTTACTTTGCGGGCACACAGTCATGGGAGGGCGGCAACAACGGAACTACCTACGCATTCCCCAGCGGATGGCTCAACCGTCCGTTCAAGGTGGCTTTTGTCGATTTCCTTTCATCATGGAACGTGCTGAGACAGAAAACTAATGAGTCTACGGTGCTCTACGCCGTGGCCGAAGTTGTAAAGGTTTTGGCCATGCACAAGACCACTGACATCTACGGTCCCATCCCCTATACTCGCTTCGGACGAGTCACTCCTGTTCCATACGATTCACAGGAAGAGGTCTACAAGGCATTCTTTAAGGAACTGGACCACGCCATCGGCATCATGACAGAGTACGACGCGGCCAACCCCGATACCAAACCATTAGAGAAATTCGACCTTATTTATAATGGTGAAATATCCAAATGGATTAAATTCGCCAACTCTCTGAAGTTGCGTTTGGCCATGCGTGTGAGCAAAGTATACCCCGAGGCACAGCAGATTGCCGAGGCAGCGGTTAACAACAAGTATGGTGTTATCGAAAACAACACCGATAATCCGGTAATGCAAAGCAATTCCACCCTGTCGTTCACTTATTTCAATCCCTTCTACAATCTGTATAGCGAAGAGGGATATAACGAAGATCGCATGGGAGCTTCAATGGACGCTTATCTCAACGGATTCGAAGATCCGCGCCTGCCGGTATTCTTTACAAAAGCCAAAGATGGAAAATACCGCGGTCTGCGCAATGGTCTCAAGAACGGACTTAAATTCATGGGTGACGCACGCCTGTCGCAACCGACCATCAAGCAATCCGATCCAACTCTTTGGATGAATGCCGCCGAGGTTTACTTCTTGCGTGCTGAGGGTGCGCTCAAGCAATGGAACATGAAAGGCGAAGCCCGCGGACTCTACGAAGAAGGTATCAGAAAGTCGCTCGAACAGCATGGACTGGCCGCTCAGGCTGATGCCTATATCAACAGCGATAACAAGCCGGCGAAATACGAAGGCTTCTCAAGCAGTCTGAGTATGCCTGCTCCGTCAGATATTACCGTGGCATGGGATGACGCCGACAGCAAGGAACGACAGCTCGAAAGAATCATCACGCAGAAGTGGATCGCGCTCTATCCGATAGGCCAGGAAGCCTGGAGCGAGTTCCGTCGAACGGGTTATCCCAAGATATTCCCTATTGTCGACAACATGAGCGACGGCAAAGTCAACACACAGATACAAGTTCGCCGCCTGCCGTTCCCCGAGTCTGAATACTCCGGCAACAACGCCGAAGTGCTCAAAGCAGTCACGCTCTTGGGCGGAGGTCCCGATACCGGAGGCACACGCCTATGGTGGGACAAGGAATAAACCGACAAACAACAACATCAAATCTTTAGTATCGCAATATGAATAAGAATAAAATATTTGCTCTCGTGCTATCGGCTGTTTCGCTGGCAAGCACGTTGACATCCTGCAACACCGAGATAGAAGCGCTTAATCTGGTCGTACCCGACCAGAAATCGGAACAATATTACGCCGACCTCCGTGCCTATAAGGCCCGTAACGACCACGAAGTATTCTTCGGTTGGTTCGGTAACTGGAACGCGGATTCACCAGATATGATCGGACTCTTGCGCAGTATTCCCGACAGTGTAGACATCGTTTCCATCTGGAGCGGCACCCCTAACAGAGAGGATTTGGAGTACGTACAGAAAGTGAAAGGTACACGTGTCACCTTTACCATCTTCGCCCATAAGATTCCGGAAGAATTCATGTCGGGCGAGAAAAAGGATCAAGTGACAAAGGAGGGCATAGAAGCCTATGCGGTATCGCTCGTGGAACGTATGAAGCGAGAAGGCTATCAGGGCATCGACCTCGACTATGAGCCGGGCTTGCTCGAACCGGGTGGCGGCGTCTTCAATGGCCCGTTGGTCGGCCCCAACTACATGTGGCCGAACTATAAGGAGAACATGGCCATCTTCGTAAAGAAGCTCGGCGAGTTCATCGGCCCCAAATCGGGCACGTCCAACTTGCTACTCATCGACGGAGTGCCTTACGATGTGAAGCCCGAACTGGTGGAATACTTCAACTACGGCATTGTACAATCCTATAAATCCCGCGGTTTCTACGACCTGCAAGGCCGATTCAACCGAGCTGCGGCCAATGGTTGGACACCCGAGAAATATATCTTTGCCGAAACCTTTGAAGGTGGAATGTATGAAAAAGGTGGTGTAAATCATCAGCTGCGAGAGGGCGAACACGTTCCTTCACTGCTGGGAATGGCTCATTTCCTGCCCGAATACAACGGCAAGATAGCCACACGCAAGGGTGGTTGCGGTACCTATCACATGGAAAATGACTACAACTCCACCCCCAACTATCGCTTCACCCGCGAAGCCATACAAATCATGTCAAAGCACAAATAAATCCTATCGATTATGAAAAAACTTATCTATCGAATAGCTACCGTGACCTTGCTGCTAAGTTTGGCGGCATGTCAGGAAAGCCAGAAATATTATGATGGTGTCTATATCATGGGCACAGAAGGTAAAGAGGTGACAGCCACGCTCACCGTAGACGACCTCCCCTCGGCCATCGCCGTAAACGTAGCATCGTCCGACATTACTCAAGATGACGTAACGGTCAGCATGAAGGAGAGCCCCGAACTGGTGGAATCCTTCAACAAGAAGTTCCATAAGAACTACGTATTGTTGCCCAAGAACGCTTACAAACTGGAGAATACGGCCCTCAAGATCGAAGCGGGCAAACACGTTTCTTCGCAAGGAATGAAACTGAACATCACCAGCCGTGACGAACTGAAAGAAGGAACGACCTATCTGTTACCGGTCAGCATAGCTGACGTTTCCGACAAAAACCTGTCGGTCATCGAAGCTTCGCGCACGCTCTACATCGTGGTCAATCAGATCATCATTACCCGGGCAGCCAATTTGGAAGACAGTTACTGCTACTATCGGGTGAACTTCGGTTCACAGCCTGAAATCGACACGAAGGCCTGCAAACAAGTAACTTACGAGGCCCGTGTGCGCTTTCGCAGGATGACGAAGCACAGCCGCAAGTGGTGTTTCTCCGTGATGGGACTCGAAGAGAACTTCTGTCTGCGAACGGCCGGAAGCAATAAAGACGGCTGGAAGCTACAGCTTGCCGGCAACGGCCACGTAGACTCGCGCGATGTTCTGCCCAACGACAAATGGGTTCACTTGGCTTGCGTCTTCGATAGCGACAAGGGCAAGAAGTACATCTACATCAACGGCGAGCTGCAAGGCGAGATCGTCGACGCCCGAAAGTCAATCGACCTGACCAGTTTCTATGCTCAGAAAGCATTCTATATCGGCCAGACTGCTGCCGACGACCGCTATATGGACGGCTGGGTAAGCGAAGTAAGAGTATGGACAACGGCCCGCACGGCCGCCGAACTCAAGAACAACGTTTGCTGGGTAGACCCAACGACGAAGGGACTCTTAGCCTACTGGCGCTTCAACGAGTCGTCTGCGGAAAACGAACGTGTGGTAACCGACATCACCGGTCATGGTTTCCATGCCACCTTCTCAGGATGGGGCAAACCGAAGTTCGTGGATGCCGTGCGCTGTCCCGAATAAATGTAGGATAACAACTTAGAAATAAGAAGTGTGAAATGGGGAATGAACGATAAGCATAAAGTTCATTTCGCATTTCACACTTCTCATTTTTAAACTCCACATTTCACATTCAGTAAAATAATGCTTACTTTTGCATGTCGGTCATTCCGCCGATAACCCACTTATATGATACAGAATACCGAAAAGAAAGAAAAAGAACAGTATTTCAAACGCTTGTTTGAAGACTACTACGCGCCTTTCTGTATCTATGCCAAACGATTCGTAGACAGCCGTCAAACCAGTGAAGACCTCGTGTCGGAAGCCTTTATCATCGTGTGGGAAAAGATAGAACAAGGCCGGCTGCAACGGGAAACAGTCGTGGAATATATCCGCAGAATCGTAACCAACTTGTGTCTGAACCATCTGAAACACCATGCTTTCGAACAGAATTATGCCGTTGCCGATAGAAACAAAGGGCCTGTCTACACGGATTCGCCCCATGCGCTGTACACCCAAAAGGAACTCTACGAAATGTTGACCGATGTACTTCGGCAGCTGCCCGAACAACACCGCCAGGTCTTCATCGCGTCGTATATTGAAGACAAAAACAACATCGAGATAGCGCAAGAACTGGAGATAAGCGTGAAATCGGTCATCAGATACAAGCAGAAAACCATCGAACTACTTAAGAAAAACCTTAAAAGCTACATGTCGGTTATGCTACTTCTCATTGCCATCAGACACAACGGTTGAAAAGCAACCCTTATTCCACGCACGCCCGAAATGTAAATAAAGAATCATGAAAACGGCCTTTAAAAATTCTCAATCTAGCAAAATAAAAGGCCAGAAACGCGCTGTTATTTTGACAAAAGGCAGTGTTTCTGCTGCGAAATCACTGCTTTGATGGGGTAAAAGATACACTTTGAGCCGCTCAAAGCACTGCTTTTGCACGATCAAAGCATAGCTTTGACATGGTAAAAGGGCTGCTTTTACACGATAAAAGGGCCACAATGAGCGAGTAGAAGTGACACGATTATTCGTTGCAAAATACAAGTGGTTGGTAATCAGTGCGTTGTAGGTTTGTCGCAAAGTCGCGAATAACGGGCGTAAATGCGACAAAAACTTTTTTGTTTCATAATTTTGAAGCGGTTTGTAAAGATTATTCAGCAGCATTTTTTTTAAATATCAGTCGATAAGAGGCACGATTTGTCATGTTCTTTTCCGACCATTTGCATTTGATTACGATACTTCTCCCTGTATTCACTCTTATCTTACTTTCGTTCTTTTCCGACCATTTGCGTTTGATTACAGCCTTGATTCTTCCCTCCGAAGCGCATTGGTGATTCGGCGGCATCAAATGGGGGCTTTGTGTTATCATGAGTGTGAGAATGTGAAAGAATTATGGCAACAAATCAGATAAATTGTTGTTTGGAGCAAAAAAAATAAAACAAATTGCAGTGTATTTGCTTTTTTTGCGTACTTTTGCATTTCTCTTTTTTTTGAAAAGACATATTGTGATAATATGGATAACGTATGACTGGATATCATTTCAAGATTGTAAGAGAAAGATTGATTTAATATTAGATTTTAATTAAACAGAAAATAGAATAGAGACAAATGAGAAAGCAAATGCAAAAGATGAATTTTGTGTTGCGTGCTTGGGCAGTATTGGCTCTTGTCATGTTGTTGAGCGGAGCGACGCCGCTGTTGGCGCAAACGCAAAACGTAGACAACATGCGAGTGACACTGTCGGTGAAGCAGGTAACATTGAAAGCCTTCCTCGACGAAGTATCGAAACAAACGGGATTGCAGTTCGAGGTTGATCCCTCCCAACTGGACGAGGCCGACCACGTGAGCATCGATGCTCGCGAACAACCCGTGCGTGCCGTCTTGGGACAGGTGCTCAACAAGGCAGCCTTTGCCTACACGATTGAAGGCAACACGGTGAAGCTGAGCCGTAAGAGCGTTCCGGTGAAGCGAAAGGGTGTTTATGGTCAGATAACTGACAGCCAGGGAGAACCGCTGGCCGGCGTAACCATCAGGATGCAAGGCTTCAGCGGAGGTTACATCACCAACCTTGACGGACAGTATGAAATCGCTACCGACCAGCCCGAAGTGAAGCTCACCTTCAACTACATTGGTTACAAACAGCTGGAGAAAACCGTGAAGAACGGCACGGCGGGCAACTTTATGATGCACGAAGACGCCGATGTGCTGAGCGAAGTCGTGGTGACGGGTTTCGCCACGAAGAACAAAAACAGCTTTACCGGTTCGCAGGTGTCTATCAAGAAAGACGAGTTGCTGTCTGTGGGTACTAAAAACGTGCTCACCAGTCTTGCCACCTTTGTGCCCGGTATGAACATCATGGAGGACAATCTGGTGGGTTCCGACCCCAACAAAGTGGCCGATATCAATATCCGTGGCCGCGCTACGTTTACCGGACAGGCCAACATGCCCGTGTTTGTGGTAGATGGTTCACAGGTGAAAGTAGACTATGTGAACGACATGGACATGAACGACATCGAAACCGTTACAGTGCTGAAAGACGCCTCGGCGTCGGCATTGTATGGCGCGAAAGCCTCTGCCGGTGTTATCGTCATCACCACCAAGGCCCTGAAAGGCGGAAAGTTGAAGCTCAATTACAACGGAACGATGCGTCTTTCTACGCCCGACCTCAGCGACTACAACCTGCTCTCGGCCTCGCAGAAGCTGGAGTATGAGCGCTTGGCAGGCCTTTATACCTCGACCGATCTTGCGGAGCAATACGCGTTGGACAAGAAATATGCCCGGTATTACAATCAGATACAAGACGGCGTGAGCACCGATTGGATTTCAAAACCTCTGCGCAACGCTCTTTCTACACAACATAGCGTGAGCATAGATGGTGGCGACGAACACGCTCGCTATAATCTGGGCGTGCGCTACGGAAACGACGCGGGCGTGATGAAAGGCTCGAATCGCGAACGCCTGTCTACCAATTTCAAACTCTCGTACAACCTTCCCGGCAAATTCTTTGTCAGCAATACGGCGACCCTTTCGGCAGTTAAGTCGAACCAATCGCCTTATGGCGACTTCTCGAACTGGGTGAAACAGAACCCTTACGAATATCCTTACGACGAGGCCGGCGCGCTGAAACCAAAACTCAACTACGATTTGTCTAACCCTCTTTATGAGGCTTCGTTGGGCAGTTTCAGCAAGGGCGACAACCTCGATTTCCTCAATACCACCACGCTTCAATTATGGTTGGGTGAGCAATTCCGCATCGACGGCGACTTCTCAATCCAGAAAAGCAAGTACGATGGTCGCACTTTCGTGTCGCCTTTCTCGGCCGATCAGCTGAAGAATGTGGCCGACGTGTCGCGCAGAGGACGGCTTACAGAGACCTTTACCAAGACAACTACCTATCAGGGAAAGCTCATGATGTCGTATAACGACTATCTGCTGAAGAAGCTTTTCTTGACTGCCATGGCCGGAACGAGCATCGAATCGAACTCGGTAGACGGCGGTACCTATGGTTCGGTGGGCTATTACACCGATAATGTGGCTCATCCGTCGTTGGCCGGCAGCTATCCTACGGGCCGGCCTTCGGGCACCGACACCCGATATAATGGTGTGGGCTTCTTCGTGAATGCCAATGCCATCTGGGACAACCGCTACTTCCTCGACGTGATTTACCGCTACGAGGGTTCGTCAAAGTTTGGTAAGAACACGCGTTTCGCACCCTTCTGGAGTGTGGGTACGGGTTGGAACCTCCACAACGAGAAGTTCCTGAAAGGCTCGCCGTTCCAGTTGCTGAAGCTTCGTGCCAGTTTGGGCTACTTGGGTAACATCTCTTTCGAGCCCTATCAGGCACTTACGATGTACACCTATCTTAATGGTTACAACTACATCAAAGGCATCGGAGCCGTTCCCATGGGCATTGGCAATAGCAATCTGAAGTGGGAACGCACGCTGAGTGGAAACGTTGGACTCGACATTACGATGTTTAAAGGACGCTGGGACTTCTCGGCCGACTTCTATCTGAAGAACACCGACAACCTGTTGCTCGATATTACCAAGGCTCCATCCTTGGGTGTGACCACGTCGCGTGAGAATGTGGGTGAGGTAGAAAACCGAGGGTTGGAGTTCCAAACACGCGTGATACCCATCCAGAACAAAGACTGGCAGTGGTCGTTGAGCCTCAATTATGCCTATAATAAGAATAAGATTAAGAAGATAAGCAACGCCCTGCGCGAGCAAAACGAGAAAAATCAGGCCAAAGGTGGCGTGGCACCGCTGCCCATCTACGAAGAAGGCCAATCGCTTACGGCATTGAAAGTGGTGCCATCGGCAGGTATCGACCCCGTCACGGGTGATGAAGTGTTTATCAAACGCGATGGCAGTTACACCTTTGTGTACGATGCCAACGATAAGGTTGTGTTTGGCGACACCACGCCTTTTGGTATCGGTTCGCTCAGTTCTTACCTTACCTACAAGCAGTTCTCGATGGGCGCGTCGATGCGTTACTCGTTTGGCGGTGCCGTTTACAATCAAACCTTGGCCACAAAGGTAGAAGGCGCCGACCCACGTTACAATGCCGACGAACGCGTGTTTAACAGTCGCTGGAAGCAAGTGGGTGAACAAACCAAATACAAACGCATCAGCGATTCGAGTGTGCCCATGCAGACTTCGCGTTTCGTGCAGACCAACAATTACATGACGCTGAGTAGTCTGTCGTTCGCCTACGAAATACCTTTGAGTTTCATACAGAAGTACGGCTTGAGACGTTTGCATCTGGAAATGCTTGCCAACGATTTGTTCTATCTCTCGTCGGTGAAGCGCGAACGCGGATTGAGTTATCCTTACGAGCGGAGTGTAGAACTGTCGGTGAGATTAGGTTTCTAACCGGTTCTACATGCATATTCACAACAAGCAACAACGACAAAATATAAAGAAGATGAAGATAACAACATATTGGAAAAACCTGTTGTCGGGTTTGGTGGTATTGGTTTTTGCCACCTCGTGCAACGACTTTTTAGACGTTCACCCCGCGGGTGAGGTGGACGAAAGCGAACAGTTCGGTTCCATACGCGGCTACCGCAACGCCATGTATGGCGTATATGGCAGCATGGCCACAGCCAACCTTTACGGTAAAAATCTGGGTTATGGCTTTGTAGATCAACTTGGGCAGCTGTTCGGTTACGACAACTCGTCGGAAACAAGCTACTTCGTAAGTCAATATAACTACTTGCGCAGCGACGTGCGCGCCATTGTAGACGGGATATGGGGTACCCAATACCAAACCATATCGTATGTAAACAACATATTGCGCAATGCCGAGAGTCCACAGTTCAACCACAAAGAGCTGGCTGTGATGCGTGGCGAATGCTATGGTTTGCGAGCTTTTTTGCATTTCGACCTCGTTCGTCTCTTCGCCGAAGACTATGGACGCAGCGACGCTACCACACGTGGCATTCCCTATGCAACTACGTTCGACCTGAACAACAAGCCGATACTCACGCTGCATAAAACGTTTGAGGCCATCTTGAACGACCTCAATCAAGCGGAGACTTTGTTGGCCGGCGACAACGAAGTGAACATAGAAGCAACCGCAACGAGCGACTACCTGAAAGGACGCGCCGCGTTCTTCAACAAGTATGCTGTGGCTGCCACGAAGGCAAGGGTGTACTATGCCATGGGCGATACGGCCAATGCGGCCAAGTACGCTAGGCAAGTTGTCGCCTCGACAAGCAACTTCGTACTCAAGAAACTCAATTCGATGACCGACGTGAAGCGCTTCCCCGCAACGGGCGAGCTGATATTCGGCCTCTATAACAACACGCTGTCGTCTGACATTTCAACCACCTTCCTTTCGCAAACGGCACGTGGTACGTTCACCGAAGGACGTCGCGATTTGGAAGATCTTTATGAAACATTAGCCTTCTCGGCCACCAGTGCCGACCTCCGTTATACGGGCTATTATCGGCAGAATATCACTTCTGATGGACTAAAGAGCTATTCGTTCGTTCGCCTTTTAGAGAGCGACGCGCAGGTAAGCAGCAGTCCGTTGCAAGGTTTAACCCTCATTCGCCTGCCGGAAATGTATTATATACTCAGCGAGTGTACCTATGGCAGCAACAAAGATGAGGCTGTGCGCCTGCTTAACGTGGTGAGAACAAGTCGCGGTCTTGAAGCCGTTGACGCCGCCAAAGTGGCTACTCACACCGCTTTCGATAAGGAAATGTTGCGCGAACGCATGCGTGAGATGCCCGGCGAAGGACAAACGTTCTACGCGTTGAAGCATTATAACACTGCTTTTAGCGACTATCGTAGCATCACCACTTACCAACCGTCGAGCGCTATCTTCGTATTGCCTTGGCCTGAGAAAGAAAAAGAATATGGTGGACAGTAAATAAAATTAGTTCAAATGAAAAAGATATTCACAAATATACTGCTGGCTTGTGCGGCCATGGCCCCACTTGCGGCATGCAGCAATGTAGATTACGATGGCGAGTATAGCTCTGATGGCACATACCAATCGGTCAATCAAGCTTACTTCTATTTTGCTCAACCCGAAGACTCGCTGCTGAATTACTCTTTCGGAGTTAAATCGGTAGACACGCTGACGCATGTGGTGTATGTTCCTGTGCAGTTGGCGGGCCAGCTTTCAGGTAGCAAGCAAACCTTTAGTGTGAAAGTGGGAGAGGGCACAACGGCTGTAGCCGGCAAGCATTATACGCTCAATGCCGACACATTGGCATTCGCGCCCAACGCCCATCGTGCTTATGTGCCGGTGACGTTGCTACGTGCCAACCTCTCAGAAGATAAAAACGACTCGATACAACTGGTGTTGCACTTGGTTGGAAACGACGCTCTTGGCATTAGATTTACGACAAACAATACGGTGAAGATAACTTTCAACAACGTATTATCTAAGCCCGACTTCTGGACTTTGATGGAAACCTATTGGGGATTGGGCCCCTTCACCAAAAACAAGTATCGCAAATTGCTCTCTTATTACAACAGCGACGAGGGCGCCATCAGGAACATTCTCGAAGGCACCGACGCCACTGCGCAGGGATATCTCTACCTAAGAGTGCAAGAGGTTGTGGCCTATTTTGCGGCACATCCCGAAGAATTATGACAAAAAAGCGAAGTCATTGGGATGCACATGGCGTGCGTGCCGAGATGACTTCGCATATCTATGGCAAACAGAAAAATAATAACAATGATGATAAAGAAACATTTGCTACATTTCTTGGCACTTCCGCTGGCAGTGTTATCGCTGCAATCGTGCATCACCGACGATTCAACCGCGCCTTTGGGAACAGCGTCACAACTGTCGCTGGGCCAAGACCTGCAAGAGAAATATACGCTCAACAGATGGGATACGCTGAAGATTACGCCCCAAGTGGTACAAACCAACGCACAGAAAGACGTAGCCTACGAGTGGGAAATTAATCGTAAGGTAGTTTCTACCGACGCTCAACTCAAATACGTGTGCGAAGAGTTCGGCTCGTTTCCCTGTCGATTGAAGGTGAGTAACGGCGATAACATACAATATTATGAGTTTGCGCTCAACGTGCAATACTCTTATGTAGAAGGGCTTTACATATTAGCAAGCCACGGTGGAAAGACAATCGTATCTTACTTGCCTGACGCAGGGAGCACCAAATCATTCGATTTGGACGTGCTTCAGAAGAATAATCCCGGTGTGGACTTCAGCGCAGAGCCGAAGGGAATTGACTATGCGTTGGCTCGCGACAACAAAACACCGCTGATGTTTGTGGCACTGGGCAACCCCAGTACTATCTATGAGCTGGACGGAAACTTGATGACAACGCGCTTCAAAACGACTTCGACCGGTAATATCTCTTATCTCAAGAAGAGCGCGCTGACTTATCCCAAGTCGATATTGGCCATGGTTGACCATGTGCCTTCAAGACTTACGCTGTCTGAAACGGCGCTTTACGACCTTGGCAAATACATTAAAGACAGTTTAAAAACCAACTTCTCGATGGCTGATGCTACCACTTCTTGGAAGCAACAAGACCTTCGTTACGTGCAAGGTTACGTGATGTTTGACAACGCGGAGGGCAGATTGGTGCCACAAAAGGTACAGGCCACGGGTAAAATACCCGGCCAACTCCTCAAAGGAACCTTTACCGGCGACTCGCTTATTGGCATGGGATCGGTTGATAGCGAACGGAATATCGTGCTGTTGACATGGAATAAGGCCGCAAGTAAGTTCAAATGCTATTACGTAGCACCGGGATATTACCCATCAAATCTCACCAAAGTGGAGGCTGCAACACTAAAACAAGTGTCCGAAGTGCCTGCTACGGCCGGACTAACCAAACGCTCTGTGGTAAGAGTTTCGCCGGATAAGAACCTGATGTATTATGCTACGGGCAACAAACTCTACGCATACAACGTGCTATCTAATGGTAATTTCCCAACCAAAGCACTGGCAACGTTTGGCGATACGGGCGAAACCATCGTCGACATGCTTATTACCGAAGGCAGCGATAAGCTCTTCGTAGCCACCAATGCGCCCAGTAGCAGCCTCGCAGGAAGCATCTATTGCTACGACCTGAACGAGAATAAGCTGCTTTGGCAGAAGAAAAACATCACAGGAACCATCAAGAATATCACTTACAGACAATAATGGCGATGGGCGTGGAGTGAACTTCCACGCCACGCCAATCCATACTTTTTAGAATGATAACAAACGATATCAAGACCATGGTACGCACAATGGGAATAGGCTTATTCCTGTTGTGCTTTGGCTTTCAGGCCTTTGCTGAGGACAAAAAGGCCGACGATAGCAAGAAAACGAAGAAAGAAACCAAATACGATCGCCTGTTTAAAGGCAAGAAGAAAGAAACGGCCAGCAGCCGATTTATCACCGTTCACAAAGCAGAAAACAAGGTTTATCTGGAAGTTCCGGTAAAACTGATGCGCAAGGAGATGCTGTTGAGCGGAGCCGTATCGTCCACTACCGACCCTACCTACGTAACTGTGGGAACGAAAAACTTCGCGCCATTGCATTTCTTCTTTGAACTACAAGACAGCAGTTTAGTGATGAAAACTCCCAACGGCGTGGTGTATTCAGATGGCGATGTCAGCGGAGAAATGCGGCAGGCGTTGAGCCTTAGTTACCGCGACCCCGTGTTGATGGGCTTTAAAGTCGAAGCATACAACAACGATAGTTCGGCTGTTGTGGTCGATGTTACCAATCTGTTGGCTCGTCCCAACAGCATGTTGCCCATCATTCCGAAGAAAGCCGGCGACCAAGTTGTGAGCGCTTCGCCCAAGAGCGACATGTCTTACGCGAGGTCGATCAAAAGCTTTGAACGAAACATTACGGTGAAATCGGATTTCAATTACCTGCTTACGGCCACGCTCATGTCGCTGACTGTGGCCGGCGAAATTCCCACAACGGTTGGCGTTACGTTCAGTATCGCCCAGTTGCCCGAAAGCAAAATGCGCCCACGCGTGTCCGATTCACGCGTGGGAGTGGCTGCCGTGTCGAAGCTCACTTTCGACAATAATATTGCCAAAAGCCAACCCACATTCATCGCGCAGCGTTGGAACCTCACTCCTAAAAACGCGAAGGCTTATGCGCAAGGCAAGGGCAGCGAACCGATAAAGCCCATACGCTTTTACGTAGACGACGCGTTCCCAAGCGAGTGGAAAGCCGCAATCAAGCAAGGGGTGGAACTTTGGAACAAGGCTTTTGAACAAGCCGGTTATCAAAAGGCTGTCGAGGCAGTGGATTTTCCAACAAATGACAACACTTTCGACCCCGATAACATCGCTTATTCTTGCATACGCTATGTGCCAAACACATCAGAACAGGCTACTTCCGCATTCATGGCAAACCCTCAAACGGGCGAGATCATCAATGCTTCGGTGTTTGTTCCGGCCAACGTTGGCGACCAAATATATCGCTGGTTCTTCATTGGTTCGGCGGCATCTGACGCCTCCGTGCGTTCATCGCGTCTGCCTCAAGCCAAGTTTAATGAAGGTTTGAGATACCTTGTTGCGCGCGAAGTGGGACGCGCCTTGGGCCTACTCGACAACATCGGCGCGTCATCGGCTTTCCCCGTAGACTCACTTCGCAATGCTACTTTCACCCGAACCAACGGCTTGGCAGCATCCATCATGGCCAATACGCCGTTTAATTATGTGGCTCAACCGGGTGATAAGGGCGTTGTTTACATGCCCGAAGCCACCGGTTTGTACGACCGCCACGCCATAGAGTGGGCTTATCGCTACTTCGATCCCGCAAAAACAAGCGTGAAAGAAGAAACGGCAATCCTCGAAAAGATGGTTGATAAGCGCGTGGCAAATCCTCGCTACCGCTTTTTCCGCACCGCTTCACTGGCATGGGATCCACGTGTTCAGGAGGGAGCGTTGGGCAATGACGCCATCAAAGCCGGCGAATACGGATTGCGAAACATGAAAATTGTGGAACGCAACCTTTACAACTGGGTGAAGAACGACGAAGACAGCCGCATCAAAGAGAAACTTTACCTCACCATCGCACAACAACGTTACGCTTTCTTTAAGCGCGTGTTGAGCAATGTGGGTGGCCTTTACCTCAACGATATGAAGCTGACATCGGGCGTACCACGCTACGAAATCGTACCCAAAACGCGTCAACGCCAAGCCATGTTATGGTGTTTGGCCGAGGCAAAACGCTTTAAACGTTATGCCGATCCCGCGTTCGAACGCAAGGGTTTCATATCGGTTAGCTACTACGACCAGCTGTTGGAGTTTATCGGTTACGACCTCTTTGGCGTCCGCACACGCCTTGCCGTGACGTCGCACCTGTCTTCGCAGAGTTACAGTCAGAAAGAATACTTCGACGATCTCTTCGCGGGCATCTTCCAAAGCGCGCAACAACAGAAGGCGCCTTCGCAAGAAGAGCGAGTGCTGCAACGCACTTATCTCACCTATTCGCGGGCCGTTGTAGACAAAGCCAACAAGCAGGGAGGAAACGGTCCGGCCGCTCTTCAGTCCTCATCGGCCAACACGGGCGTGGGCAATATGGCTTATGGCAATCCAACGGCTTCGCTCGCGCCAACCGTAGACGCTGCTTTGTTGGACAATTCGGCCATTTACTTCTACACATCACTGCTCAAACTGAAACCCATACTTGAGAAATGTGTCAAGTCTAACCTCTCATCCGACGCGCGATCGCACTACGAGATGCTGCTCTTTAGGGTGAACAAAGCTTTGGAGGACGGCAAATGACACACTCCTTATTATATAATGTAACGGCGCGACGCCTGTTTTCGCTCGCGTTGGCACTGCTTGTGCTTGGCTCATCAGCCTCTGCTTTCCCTCTGTTTAAGCGTAAAAAGAAGGCGCAGACCACACAAACCGTGAAGAAATCGGCCTACGAACGTGCGCTGACAGACCACGCCACCGAGTCGGCTCGTGGCTCTTTCGTGTCGTTTCATAAAACCGATGGCCGCCTGTTGATGGAACTTCCAACCGCTTCTTTGGGTCGCGATATGCTCATCGGCGCAACAATCTCGTCGGTTTCTAATCCTAAGATGGGCGATTTGGGCTTCAAGAACTCCAACCTTGTGCATGTGCGTTTCGTCGAAAAAGACAGTTCGGTGGTGATGCAGGTGGTGAATACCGACTTGTTTGTGCCCCAAGGCAAACCCTCGGCGACCCTTGCGGCAAGGCTCAATTACGATAACCTCGACTTCTTTTCGTTCCCCGTCAAGGCCCGCAGTGCGGGCAACGCGTCGGTATTGTTCGATGTTTCGTCGTTCTTCCTCAAAGAAGACCGCTTCTTTCCCATCATAGCCAAAAACGTCGGTTCGTATTCGGTAAGCTCGTCTTTGAAAGAAGACCTCTCAAGAGTGACGGCGCTCAAGGTGTTTGAACGCAATGCGTGCGTCAAGATGGATCGCCATTACATCATCAACTTGTCGGGAAAGGGCGGCTCACCCATCACAAACTATCCCGTAACCATCGGCGTCAACTTCACGCTCGCGTTATTGCCGGCCGAGTTAATGACACCCCGCTTGAGCGATACGCGCGTGGGCATGTTCCTGATAAACAAGGATGTGCTCACCAAAGATGGTTCGGTAGACAAAGCCACGTTTGTGAAACGCTGGCGATTGGAGCCTAAAGACACCGCCGCTTACTTCGCCGGACAACTCTGCGAGCCCACAAAGCCCATCGTTTATTATGTGGAGAACACGTTTCCGCCACTCTGGAAGCGAGCCATCAAGGCCGGAATACAATGGTGGAACAGCGCTTTCGAGCGCATTGGCTTTAAGAATGTGATACAGGTGGCCGATTTTCCAACCGACGATCCTAACTTCGACCCCGATAATTTCGACTATTCGTGTATCAGATACCTGCCCACCGACGTGGAAAACGCCATGGGGCCATCGTGGACCGACCCACGAACGGGCGAGATTATCAATGCTACGGTGCTGGTATATAATGATGTGGTGAACACGATCAACAACTGGCGACTGGTGCAAACGGCACAGATAGACCCCGCCGCACGTGCCGCGCGGATGCCCGATAGCATTGTGGAAGAAACGTTGGAGTATATTATCGCTCACGAAGTGGGCCATACGCTGGGCTTTATGCACAATATGGCCGCTTCGGCAGCCATTCCCACCGACTCGTTGCGTTCGCCTTCGTTTACCCGCGTGCATGGTACAACGGCTTCGATCATGGACTACGCCCGCTTCAATTATGTGGCCCAGCCCTCCGATCGTGGCGTGCGACTGACGCCTCCACGGCTTGGCGTCTATGATTTCTATGCCGTAGAGTGGGCTTATAAGCTGTTCCCGGGTTCAAAGGGATATGAGGACGACGCGCGACGATTGCGCGAACTGGTCGATAAACACGCCGGCGACCCCTTTTATCGCTACGGACTTCAACAAACCAACAGCCGTTACGACCCCTCGTCCATCGAAGAAGACCTTAGCGACGATCCGGTAAAGGCAGGCGAATATGGCATGGCTAACCTGCGACTTATCCTTCAAAACCTTGATAAATGGATTGGTGATGAGGATGGCGGAAAGCGCAAGGCCGAACTCTACAACGAGATATTGTCGCAGGCCATGCGCTATGTGCGCCATGTATATGCCAACGTGCCCGGCATCTATCTCTATCAAACGAGTGAGAAATCGGGCTTGCCACGCTATAAGGTTGTACCCAAGGGCAAGCAGAAAGAGTCGGCACAGTGGCTGTTGCGCTGGGCACGAACCTTCGCGACGCTGGGCAACGACACGCTGGAACAGAAGCTGCCATACGGCGCTAACAGGCCTTTCAAGATATTGGCACGCGATGTTCAGTCGTTCGCCATGATGGCAAACGCTAAGTTGGCCGTGTCTTTTTACTTGGATTCTACGTCCTATTCGCCGCTCGAATACATGGAAGACGTTTATCAAGACGTGTTCGGAAAGACCCTTGCGGGCAACGAAAACCTCTCTGTGGCCGACATGTCAATGCAGCGTCTTTATGTAGACCTGTTGCAATCGGGGGTTGCCGACATGAAGCAAGCGCCCAATGTGCACAACCTGCAGGCTGCCGGTGCGGGACAAGAACTCACGGTAGCCTTGCCGGCACGCCCCAATCGCGAACTTCATTCGTGCCGTTCGCATGCCTGTTTCTCAACAGACGCACGGCAAACGGGCGACGGTGATACCAGATTCCTTAATTTCGGCAACGCCTATGGTGAACCCGAACCGCTGTGGGGAACAACCGTGAACCGCACTTCCGAGTACCAATTGTTCTATGCGCAAAAGCTGTATGCCATGCTGAAGACGCGCATTCCGATCGTTTCTTCGCCTGAACTCAAAGCGCATTACATGCTTCTTGAAAAACGATTGAAGTCGTATTTGAAGTAAGAATCAAATCAATCAAGATATGCCATTGGATCGGCGGCTTCCATGTCTGCCCAAGCCAATGGCATTTTTTTGGGCTTTTTAAATAACGAATCGTTTGCAACCATGAACTGCGAAACGCATAATAGGGTAGAGATTCCTATTCCGAACCGGCGTGTTGTTATGCTCATGGCAGTCTGAAATGTAAAGAAAGAATCAGAAAAACGCCCTTTAAAAATTCTCAATCTAGCAAAATAAAAGGCTAGAAACGCACTGTTATTTTGACAAAAGTCGATGTTTCTGCTGCGAAATCACAGCTTTGAGAGGGTAAAAGATACACTTTGAGCCGCTCAAAGCACTGCTTTTGCATGCTCAAAGCATAGCTTTCGCAAGGTAAAAGGGCTGCTTTTACACGCTAAAAAGGCCACAATGAGCGGGTAGAAATGACATGATGTAGTGTACTGGAATTAGTTGACAGCTTTTGTTGTTAAATACTCCTTATGTTG
>CAUURC010000039.1:0-26452 GCA_963547405.1 uncultured Prevotella sp. | reverse complement strand
CCGCCTCTGAGTAGTCCTTTGAAACACCAAAGCCATTTTGGTACATATAGCCCAAGTTCCTTTGTCCCGATGCATATCCCTGCTCTGCGGATTTACGATACCACTTTACAGCTTCTGAGTAGTCTTGTGAAACGCCATAGCCCCAATAATACATCTCTCCCAAGTTGTCTTGTGCCATTGCACTTCCCTGCTCTGCCGCTTTGCGGTACCATTTTATAGCTTCTGAGTAGTCTTGCGAAACTACATGACCAAGAGCATATATCAGGCCCAATACGTCTTGGGCCTTTGCATTTCCTTGCTCCGCAGATTTACGAAGCCATTTTACAGCTTCAGAGTAATCTCCCTTTTCATAGCTTTCATTACCCTTTTCATACATTTCTTCTGCCGATAACTGCGGTTGGTACGAGTTAGAGCTGTAAGAACTATTTCTTTTTCTTTGGGGAATAACCCTGCTTGTGGCTTTTTTCTTGCTTTCTACTGTGGTTGTACGTTTAGGAGTTTGTACTTCCGTTTTCTTGATTACAGGCTTTGAGATATCTTGTGCAGATATATTCAAAGCGGCAACACATCCTATTAGGATACATAAGCATCTAATCTTCATAACTATGTTATTCTATAAATTCGTTATTTCTAAATTTACCCATACTTTTATGGCCGTTCTCATCGATGTAGATGCCATAACCATTCATAGCGTCGTCCTTGAACTCTCCAATGTAACGACTACCATCACTAAATAGATAGGTTCCAACGCCATTGGCTTGATTGTTGACATAAGGACCGGTATATACATTCCCATTTCCTAAGGTGCGTACGCCATAATAAAGGTTGCCCTCTTTAAATGCCCCTTCAAACTTTCCCTTGTCACAATTTGGAATTGTCGCGAATCCTATTCCATGAGGCTCAGAATCCTTTGTTTGTCCGGTATAATAGTATGTTCCGGTATAGGTTGAATCATCAGGCTCTATATTAACGCTATAATTATAAGAGGCTCCATTTTCATCCGTAGGAAATGAATATTTAACGTCAGCTTCAGGGGTAGGCGATATCAACCATACAAGAGATAGGATAGCAGCTCCACATAAAAGCCCTGTCACAAACTTTGATCTTTTGTTTTTCTTAATTGCAAGTTGAAGCGAGGCGATAGTTGACTCAAAGTTTGTAATTTGAGACTCTCTGTCCTTTAACGTGCTTTGCAGACTTTCGTTTTTATTTTGTAACAATAAGAGTTTACTCTTTGTTTCTTCCAGTTCTTTTGCGAGTGCCGTTTCATCGGGAGTATTTTCGATGTGTTTTATCTTTTGTTTGAGTACCTCGTTTTGGTTATTAAGGTTGCCTATTTGCATTTGCAGCTGTTGCTCGTTACCTATTTTTTTGTTGAGTTCCTCTTTTTCCTCATTTAGTTTTTTTATTTTGTCGTTTGCTTCTTTCAGTTCTTTTTGGAGTTCTTTTTGGAACTCAGAATTGTTGTTACTATTTTGCTCTATCTTTTGATTGAGTATTTCGTTCTGCTTGTTAAGATTGCTGATTTGCACTTGCAGCTGTTGCGCATTTTCTGTTTTTTGGTTCAGTTGCCTTTGCAAGGTTTCCATGTTTCTTTTGAGCATAGCTGCCGAAGTATCAGACGAAACTTGTTTTGCCAGTAGCTCGTTGTATTCTGTTTGCAGTTTAATAAACTTGTCGTCAAGTTCTTTCTTTTGCTTTGCAAGTTGCTGATCTTTCTCTTCTATTTCTACAACTTTCGTTTTGACTCTTTCTTTTTCCTGACTGAGCGATACGTTGAGTTCCTCCGTTTGTTTTTTAAGAAAGTTTATGGAGTTATTCAATTCCGTTTGTTTGCGAAGATGTTGATTTATTTCAACAGCTTTCATATTCAGCATATCTCCTTTATCTGCTAAGTCTTTTTGTGATTTTGCAAATTGTGAAGACAAAACATCCTTATCTTTTTGAAGAGTTGTCAATGACGCTTTGAGAGAGCCTATTTCTTTGTTAAGAGAGTCAATCTGCTTGTCGATTTCTTCTCTTGTCGTGTTATCTACATGCTTGAGATATTCTATATAATCATTGTATGTTGACATAGGTTTTGTGGTTTTTTATAATGAATAGACCTTGAATTTCTGTAATTGTTGTGTGTCGGCAGTTGTCTGTATCACGCCGATATTTTGTTTGGTTGGACTGCCCCTTTGCGCGTCGAAGGCATTGGCTCCAAAAATCTTATATCCTTCCCCCCCTCTTAGCTCAATGCGGATGTCGAAATCTTGGAGCGTATTGATGGCGTCAAGCAGTTGGGAGAAATTGGAATAACTCTTGAACGATATCAAGGTATGAATACCGAAAGCAGGACCATCACGCAAGATAGTTTGTAATGACTGCGTAATGGCAGGAACGTTATAACCCGACTTACGCATGGAGCGTACGTTGAAGAGGTCTGCCAAAACAAGTAGCGTTCGGTCTCTTTCTTCCTCTCCTTTCTTGCGTTTTTCCAATTTATCGTATAAGGTAGTAATAACCTGTTCAATAGCAGCGTCGTCTTCACAATAACTGATGTGTGGATATTTTGTCAGTCTCTGCAAAATTCCATAGTTATTGCTATCAACATTTGTTTTGTCACAAAGATAGAATTCTGCCTTTTCATCACTTTGTGCCACTGCCTGATCTACAGAATGATGAAGGATGGATAATGAAGCAGTTTCGTCTCCACCAACAATCAATACATTAGAACCATTTTGTCGGCTTAACTTATAGCCGGTATGTGACTCGATGAGGGCAGTAGGCTCACCCACAAAAATCTCACAAACTTTATCATTGACAGGCAATCCTCCTTGTGCAACAATAGGGTTGTTTTTAATATATGCTGTTTGCTCTCCATCGTAGAGAAAACGTTTAAAAGGTTGATCTGTGCCATAACGGGAAATCACCTCCTTCTTGATATTACTAATCAAATAATGAATCTTGGAGTCGCTGGCATAGGCACTTTGAAAACGCACATTCCCTTCGGAGAGGCCGCCACGTGAATTATAGATACCTTCGCCAGGCTTGGTAATTGTAGTGAAAGGAACATGGTTGCCGGAACCCAATAATTGGTCACAGTCACGTTCACTATTTAGTTTCAAACAGATTCTGAGTCCAAGATGACTTATTGCTTGATGGATGTTAACACCGCTAAGCGACTGGGTTGACAGTATCAGATTAATCCCGAAAGAGCGCCCCCTACGGCCAATGTCATCTAATGCTGCAGAAACGAAATTAGCCGTAGTGCTGCTTCCATCGAGCAGTTTCTGAAACTCGTCAATAACAACAAGAATACGGGGAATCTTCTGTTCAGACACGGAATTGTATTTGGATAGATTTGATACATTACTTTCTTTAAACAAATCTCCCCGTCGTTCTATTTCTTCATAAAGATAATGGAGAACGCTCACACCATACTCACGTTCGCTCCTCATGGATAGCACTTTAACGTGAGGTAAGTCTTCGTAAATCTTAAATTCTGTTCCTTCCTTATAATCAAGCAGTATGAATTGAAGTTCTTCTGGAGAATAGAACCAGGCACCATTACAGATAATGTTGTGGAGTAGTACGGTTTTACCAGAACCTGTAGCTCCACCTATAAGACAATGGTGTGGCGCATCGTTGATGCCATCGTTTATGGAGAGTACAAAATTTTGTAAGTCAACAGAGTTGACCTTTCCGATAGGTATCTCAACGCCATCACTGGCATTCCTGCTCCACAAATTGTTCTGATTGAGTTTACCAAGTATGTCAACCTCTGCTTTTTTATATTGCGATAGCCTATTGTTAATGAAATCCAAAATATCATCAAGTGTCGTGTCAGGAAAACTTTCTGTCAATTGAAAATAGAATTTACTATTAAAGTATTCTTCGTATGGAATATTTTTGATATACCAATCGTTCGTGTTGGGTGACTGGTAGATCGTTGTTATCGTGTCTAATAGAGCATGTGGCGAATAGTCGTAAGAATGGTTGGCCTTATAAGAAGTGTCTAAGTTCATTATAACAAAAATTCCGGCCTGCTTACCTGTTCTCACTATTCGCTCAATAGACTCACAATGTTCTTTGGAGAGAGAGTTGGGATAATCGGCAATCATCAGTATGTGATAAGGCTTAGCCAACTCATCGGCATCAGCATTATATTCTATGAGGCTTTTTCTGAGATAGCGATGTCCTAATACCTTTTGAATGATATTGGGAATATCGGTTTTGATTGTAGCTAAAGCTCGTCGAAGTTCATCGGGATCTGTAAGTATGTTCTCTCCCTTAATCTTTGGACTCAGACTTGAAAGTGCTATCAGGTTTGCTCCAAGATTCGTTCCGTCGTACAATGTGAACTTGCAAAGTCCCGGAGGAAGCGATAGTAGCATTCGCAATGCTATAGTCTGCATGCAGTTGTGTACCTGTTGGACATTCTCTTGATTAGAAAGAAAGCACAAGCCATTGATTTCTTTAAGGGGGAGAAGGGCAGGCACCGTCTCTCCTGTTATAGTTTTAAACTCTCCTACATATACCGATTCCGGAAATAACGTGTCTTCCACTAAAGATAGATCGAAATCTTTGGTATTACTGGGGAGTGGTTTATGGGTTGAATAAAAAGAGGTTGATTTCATTAGTTCTTACTTTTAAATGGTCTGTATGTAAATCATGGCACAACCAATTAATATAGGTAGGGTAAAGATGTAGAGCTCATAATATCTCTTGTTATTACGGCTTTCATTTTTCATTTATTATATTCTATTTGCAAAGATACACAAAAGATTTTAAAAAGGTCTTTCTTAGGTTATTTTTTGTGTAACAACCAGTTGTTGTCGTTTCTTTTTGTTAAATCCAAATGATTCGAGTTGTTTTGGTAAAAACAAATATACTATATGTGATTTAGACTCATCCGATATTTAGAGTGATAGATATCTGATGTAAAAAGAAGGTTCATTGGTAATAATTGCGATTTGTTAAATATCTAAATTTAATTTGACAAAACCTCTCAAATGCAGCCGTTATTTTCCGTCAGCTTTCCTGTGGGTGAAAATAATGCCATTTTTCGTGATTTTATAACAGGCTGATAATGAGCTGTTTATATATTTTTGCGCCTTGGTAGACCAACTTTTGGGGCCTGATAGCTATGCTTTTGGCGGGTAAAAGCATAGCTTTCGCCGTGCAATAGTTATGTTTTGGGCTTCTAATAGCTATGCTTTTAGCGTGCGAAAGCTTTACGGTTGTTTCTTCAAATGCTTTTTTCGCCCGATTATACCATTATAATCGCTTTGGGATTTTCTAAATGGTCTGTTCCAAAAGTGTTAAAAACAGGCAAAGAAACTTTACAAAAAGGCCTTGTTTTTCCCTTCCTTTTAGCGTTATTCCGACGCGGTTCCAAAATAAAGTTGTATATTTGAGGCTGGAATTACACATTATATATAATACAGACAACCAGTAATCAACATGTTTCGCCCTGATATTTTTCAACAGGAAGTTATTGACGCGCAGAACGGTTTTCACCTTGTTCTGGCTTCTCCGGGCTGTGGAAAGACACAGATATTATCCGAACGCATTCATCGTGCGCATGCTGCCGGCGTGGCTTATCGCGATATGCTCTGCCTCACGTTTACCAACCGGGCCGCCCGAGGCATGCGTGATCGCATCGGGCAGACCATCGGTCAGGACGAAATCGGTGAGCTTTTTATCGGCAATGTCCACCGCTTCTGTGCCAAATATCTTTTCGACAACGGATTTGTTGCAGCCGATTCGTCCATTATCGACGACGAAGACGTTATCAGCATTATAGCCCGTTATACAGGCGAAGACGAGTTGGCGGTGGCGCAAAACACACGGCGCCGTCGGGAATATTCAACGGTTATGCAGTTGTCGCATCTCATGTATCAGATCGCGCAGGGCCATCCACGCGGTTTGCGGGTTCATCCCGAGTGTCTTGACGGCAGCGATATTGAGGCCATTAAGGTGATTTGCCGTGTGCAGAAGACGGAATTTACGGCCGAAACCATGCTCGATGTCTATCGCCATACAGACTTTTATCGTGATGCCGTGCGCAATGAGGGCTACGACATGGGTGAGCAGCAGGCCGTTCTCACGATGTTGCGTAAGTTCGGACTGGCTTTTCAGTATGACGAATACAAACAGCAGAATCATCTGCTCGACTTCGAGGATTTGCTGATAAAGGCCTATAACGAATTGGTCAAGGGCAGCGAGGCCAATCCTCATTACCCTTGGATTCAGGTGGATGAGGTGCAGGATCTCAATCCGCTGCAACTGTCTATCATTGATTTGATTGGCCCGCGGATGGAAGAGGGCGAGGAGCATGGCTGCGCCTTATACTTGGGCGACTCGCAGCAGGCTATTTTCTCGTTTATGGGTGCTAAGCTGTCGACGCTCGATGTGCTTCGGCAACGCTGTAAGGGGCATATTCACTCGTTGCAGGTGAACCATCGTTCGCCCAAATACCTGCTTGACGTGTTTAATACTTATGCCGAAGAGATTCTGCACATCGACGCTTCGCTCTTGCCTACGACGGATTATGAGCCTGTTACGATAGGCAACGAGTTGCAGATTGCGCCTTCGACGGTTATCGAAACGGAATATCTCGACGCCGCACAGATTGTGGCCCGGCTGTCGCATGACTTTCCCGACCAGACGACGGCGGTCATCGTGAATGCCAATCGTGACGCCGATCTTATCAGTCAGGCACTGTTGGATCAGCATTTGCCGCATTTCAAGGTGTCGGGCGACGACATTTTTTCTTCCTTTGAGGTAAAGACGCTGTTGTCGCATCTCAATGTGCTGGCCACGGAAACGAATTTCTTGGCTTGGACGCGCTTGTTGCGCGGACTCCATGTGTTTGATTCGAATACGTCCGCACGTAATTTTGTCCGCTCATTGCTCAACCGCGCCATGTTGCCCTCCGACTTTCTGTTGTTCGACGGCTCCACCTACGTGCAGCAGTTTGCCGAGGCCTATGCCCGCCAAACGGTCATTATCTTTGATACGGAGACAACGGGGCTTGATGTGTTTCATGATGATATTTTGCAGATTGCGGCCGTCAAGGTGCGTGGCGGCAGGGTAGTGGAGGGGTCTGAATTTTGCGTTTACCTCCATACAGACCGTGAGATACCCCGCATGTTGGGTGATATTGTCAATCCGATTGTTGAAGAACGGAAGCACCACGAGTTACTGAGCCCGGCCGACGCGCTGCAACAGTTTGCGGCGTATGCCGAGGGCTGCGTGTTGTTAGGCCATAATGCCGATTACGATTACCATATTTTAGACTATAATCTGCGGCGTTATCTGCCCGATTATCGATTGTCCGACCATCATCCAGCTTATTTCGACTCACTGAAACTGGTTAGATTACTCGTGCCCGGCTTGCCGAGTTATAAGTTGAAATACCTGCTTTTGGCACTCCATTTGGAAGGCGAAAATACGCATTTGGCCGATGCCGATGTCAATGCCACACGAGGTTTGGTGGGCTATTGCTACCAAAAGGCCTTGGAAGTTATTCCCGATCAGCAGGCTTTTATGGCCGAAAAGCGAGTGACGACACGTGTGGAAATCTTGCGCAAGAACTACCGTGAACGCTATCTTGCGGCACGCGAGCAACTCTATACGGTTGGCGTGGTCGAGGCTTTGCGATCGTTCTACGATGGATTGGTGGCCGAAGGACTGATGAACGAGGTCAGGAAATTGCCGTTGATTCTGCGCTATCTGGAGCATGATATGCTGGACGAAGGGGAACATCAGGTGATGTTGACGCAACTGGCCGACCACTTGGTAGAGATGAATACGCTGAAGGAGGCCGACCTTTGCGGCAGCAGCGCCGTGACCGAGCGTGTCTTCGTGTCGACTATTCATAAAGCCAAGGGACTTGAGTTTGATAATGTAATTATTTTTGATGCCATTGATGATCGCTATCCGAGTTACTTCAGCAAAGGTAATCCGCAGGCAATGGCCGAGGACGCGCGTAAGTTTTACGTGGCAATGACACGTGCCAAGCGGCGCGTGGTCGTGATGCAGAGCACCGTTCGTATGGATTATCGTACGCGTCAGCCCGTCGAACGCCATCTGACACCTTTTATGCGACCATTGTTGAAATATTTTTCTTATCTGCAACTTTCCGATAAAGCATGACGTCTACTTTGTATAGAATTAAATCATTAATTATTATTTGTATATGAAGAAGATTTTATTAACATGCTTAGGCATCGGTTGTTTTATGGTTTGTGTGGCTGCGGGACGTTCTTATGTTGATCATTATGAATGGTCGCAACAGGCTTCCCATGTAGTCCGCAAGGTGAACTTGAAGAACTTTGAGAAGATATCGCTGGCTGGCCCTTACGATGTTATTTATACACAGGGTGACAACTATTCTATTCAAGTCGTCGGTTCGGAGAAGAATATCAAGTTGGTGAGTTTTGAAGTGAACCACGGTACGCTGTCCATACGGCCCAAACGTAACATTACATCCTCTTTTCATTTGGGCTTACTCAAGAAAACGGATAATGTAGTCATTAAGGTAACGAGTCCTGATTTGATTGCCGCTACCGTCACCGGTTCGGGTTCGTTCAAGGCTCCGCGGCAGGTTGATACCGACAACCTTGTATTGACATTGACAGGTAGTGGTGACATGCAGTTCAACGACGTGATTTGTGACAACTATTCGGCCAAACTGACGGGCAGCGGAGATGTGGATATCAAGAAGATTGTAGCCCAAACGGCTGTTATTACTGTGTTAGGCAGTGGCGATTTGGAAGTCAATCAGTATCATGTAAAGAAGACAAAGGCCAGCTTGCGCGGCAGCGGTGATTTGGATTTGGATTGCCATGATTGCGGCGTAGTGGACGTAGAACTTACCGGTAGCGGCGATATTTCGTTGGAAGGAAGCGTGCAGAGCGTTGTTAAAAACGCGCGTGGCTCTGGTAAGATTTCCGATAAGACAATACGCAGGTAGGCAACGAATGGCGTGAAAACCAAAATAAGCCTAAATAGTTTTATGCTTCCAGAAATAATACGTAACTTTGCCATGTTTTGAAAGTAACGTAGCATTTCATGAAGTTTGCGATTATCGCGGCGGGCGAAGGTTCAAGATTGGCTCAGGAAGGTATAGAATCGCCCAAACCTTTGGTAAAGGTTCAGGAGGAATATCTTATCGACAGGCTTATTCGAATCTTTGTTGAGAACGACGCAGAAGAAATAGTTGTTATATGCAATGACCGTACGACTTTGGTCAGCAGGCATTTAATGGATATGGAAGAGGACGGCTTGCATGGCCGTCCTGTTCCTTTGCGTTTTGAGGTAAAGAGTACTCCCAGCTCCATGCACAGCTTCTTTGAACTGAGTCGGTATCTTCAAGGTGGTCCGTTTGTGTTGACGACCGTTGATACCATATTTAAAGAAGACGAATTCAAGACTTATATTGCTTCATTCCGTCAGGCTGTCAGCGAAGGTTTCGATGGTCTGATGGGTGTTACCGATTATATTGATGATGAAAAGCCGCTCTATGTCGGAACCTCCGGTATGGATATAACCGGTTTTTACGATGATAATACGGCTGCGTGTAAGTATATTTCCGGTGGTATTTACGGACTGACAGCGACGGCCATTGATACATTGCAAGCCTGTATGGAGCGTGGCGAGAGCAGAATGCGTAATTTTCAGCGGGCTTTAATTCGTGACGGGCGCAAGCTCAAGGCCTTTGCGTTCAGTAAAATTATGGACGTTGATCATGCCGTTGATATCGTTAAGGCCGAGTCTTTTTTGCGTGAAGGAGTATGAGAATCATCGCCGTGCAGCGTGACGAAAGGTTCTCGCCCAATTCTGTTGCGAAAGACAAAGCCATATTGCAAGCTGTTTGTGAGCGAATGGAACGGCAAGGAGCCGCTGTTCGGATGTTGTCAGAATCGGAACTGACAGCTGATGACCACGCCGATTTGTACCTCTCCATGGCTCGTTCGGGAGAGGCATTGAAGCTTTTGATGGAAAAGGAGTCGGCCGGCGCTAAAGTTCTCAATTCTGCTTTTGGCGTGAATCGTTGTAACAGAAGCCGTCTGACCGAGTTGATGTTGCGGAATGACATTCCCATACCTCCGACAGAAGGCGATTACGGCTTTTGGTTGAAGCGCGGCGATCAGGCTGCCCAATCACCATCAGACGTCGTTTTTTGTGAGAATCAGGCTTCTTTGTTAGCTATGCAGTCAGCTTTCGTTGCCCGTGGCATTGATAATTGGGTGGTACAGGCTCACGTTCCCGGCGATTTGGTAAAGTTTTATGCCGTGCATGGTAGCTTTTTCCGTTACTTTTATCCGAGTGATGATGGCATTTCTAAGTTTGGTGACGAAGTGAGAAACGGCATAGCCCGGCATTATCCGTTTGATGGGAACCTGTTGCGGCGAACTGCCGATGCTGTCTCGGAACAGGTTGGAGTGCCTATTTACGGTGGTGATGCCATCGTGAAAGAAGACGGTAGTTTCTGTTTGATAGATTTCAACGATTGGCCCAGCTATTCTCGTTGTCAGTCGGAAGCGGCCGATGCCATCTGCGGTTTGATAAATAAGAAATAATTAAGATAGCTTTCATAAGGCGTTGTTATAGTATGATGAATAATTTTAAGGAGCTGTTGCAAGCCTCCTTTAAATCAAATGATACGGAAGAGTGGCTGGATGTGCATTTCACCCGGCCCATAGGATTGGCCTTTGCCTTGTTTTGGAACAAGTTTGACGTGCATCCTAATGTGATAACCATCATCTCTATATTCTTGGGAATGGGTGCAGGCTGGATGTTCCATTACCCGGATTTGCAGGCTAATCTGTGGGGAGTAATTCTGTTGATGTTTGCTAACTTCTGTGATTCGACCGACGGTCAGATGGCGCGGTTGACCGGTAAGAAAACCCTTATGGGCCGTATGCTCGATGGTTTTTCGGGCGATGTGTGGTTTGCGTGCATTTATGTCGCCATTTGTGTGCGGCTGATGAACGAGCCCATGCCCTTCATAGATCGGCCATGGGGTATTTGGATTTGGGTGTTATGTAGCATTGCGGGGTTCTTTTGTCATTCCCGGCAGAGTTCTTTGGCCGATTATTACCGACAGATTCATCTTTTTTTCTTGAAAGGAAAGGCCGGGAGCGAACTCGATAGTTATGCCTGTCAGAAGGAAAAACTGGAGAGTCTGCCCGCTCGTGGCGCATTTTGGGAGCGTATTTTTTATACTAATTATGCGCGTTATTGCAAAAGTCAGGAAGCTCGTACGCCGGCTTTCCAGAAGCTGAAAGAGGCTTTGCTCACCTATAAGGAAGGTAAACAAGCAGCCAATGACTATATTCGCGAAGACTTTTTGGCCGGTAGCCGGCCGCTCATGAGCTATACCAATCTGCTCACTTTTAATCTGCGAGCCATCGTTTGTTACCTCTCTTGTTTACTCAATCAACCTTGGATTTATCCGCTTTTCGAAATAACGGTCATGCAGTTGATGGCCATTTATATGCATCGGCGGCATGAACAGCTATGTGTCAGCATGCTCGAAAAGATAGAAAAGAAAGCTGAAGCATTATGATAGGAGGATATATTTTTGATTACGGTGCCACGCTCGATACGGCAGGGTGTCATTGGGGGAAGGTGCTATGGCATGCTTACCAGCGTCAGGGCGTTGCCGTGACGGAGTCGCAGTTTCGTGATGCTTATGTTTATGCTGAACGGGCGTTGGGTAATCATTTAATTATTAAGCCCGACTTTACTTTCCATAAGACTTTAGAGATTAAACTTCGGCTGGAAATGGAATATCTATGCCAGTATTGTTCCTGGCCTGCCGACGAAGCTTTATTTCATCAGAAGCATCTGGCCGTGCTGGAAGATGTTTACCAAAAGGTGTTGGAGATAACAGCGCATAGCCGCGACGTGCTTGCTCAGTTACTGGCAAAGGGCAGGCCTTTGGTTCTTGTGAGCAATTTTTATGGCAATGTCAATGCGGTTCTGAAAGAGTTTCAGTTTGACTCCATGTTTGTAGACGTCATAGAATCAGCCTCCGTTGGGATTCGAAAACCTGACGCACGCATTTTCAAATTGGGCCTCGACGCTTTGGGATTGAAGGCCGAAAACGTACTCGTTACGGGCGACAGCTTTTATAAAGACATACAACCGGCCAAGCAAATAGGTTGCAAGACAGCCTGGTTTAAGGGTGAAGGGTGGACCGATAAGCAGTATGATGAATCGCTGCCGGATTACATTATCACCGATTTAAGCCAGATTTTAGATTTTTAAGTGTGTTCAAAAGAGGAAACACACACGATTTTCAGGTATTAGAAAGAATAGAGAAGGTTATGACGATCAAGCGACTTCATATCATTATTTTATTGACAATACTGTCGATGGCGGTGCGTGCCCAAATCTCGGGCGTCATTACCGACGCGGTCACGGGCGATACGCTGCTTTATCCAAGCGCGTCTTATAAAGGACATCACATCGCTGTGAGTGGCGACGCGACGGGACATTACAGTATAGCGCGCCACGAAGGCTGGGTGTTGACATTCAGCGCGGTGGGTTATCAGTCGAAGAATATAACGGTTACGGCCAAAACTCCACAGATTGTTAATATAAAGTTGAAGCCCGATACCAAGACGTTGGCAGAGGTAGTTGTAAAGCAGAAGCGTGGGAAATATAGCCGGAAGGACAATCCGGCCGTAGAGTTGATGAAACGGGTTGTGGCTGCCAAGAAGAAGACTGATTTGGCCAACCATGACTATTATCAGTATAATAAGTATCAGAAAATCACTTTGGCCGTCAATGATATACAGCCATCGGACATTGACAGTGGCTTCTTCGCAAAAAAACAATGGCTGATTGACCAGATTGAAACGAGTCCTTACAACTATAAGTTGATATTACCGGTGTCGGTAGACGAGACCGTTACCCAGCATATCTATCGTAAAAATCCGAAGTCGGAGAAAGATATTATAATGGGACAACAAAGTTCGGGTGTCAATCAATTTCTGTCAACGGGCGACATTCTCAACACGGCGTTGAAGGATATATTTACCGATATCGATCTGTATGATGATCAGATACGCTTGCTTCAGTTCCCTTTCACGAGCCCCATCGGCAAGAACGCGGTGGCATTCTATCGTTTTTATATTCAGGATACGGTTTATGTAGATCGCGATTTGTGCTATCATCTGGAGTTCTTGCCTAACAACCAGCAGGATTTTGGCTTTCGGGGCAACCTGTATATCCTTGCCGATTCTACCTTGCACGTCAAGCGTTGCGAGCTGACGATTCCACAGCGGAGTGATGTCAACTTCGTAGAGAATCTGCGTATCACGCAGGAATATACGAAGTTGCCGAATGGTGAGTGGGTTCTTTCTCATGATGACATGGTTGCGGAGATGAAAGTTGCCAGCTTCTTGTCCAAGGCGCTTGTTGTCCGGACGACCCGTTTGAGCGACTATGCCTTTGATCGGCTTCCTAAACAGCTGTTTAAGGGCAAGGCCGTTACGCGTCGTGAGGCCAATGCTAATATGCGGGATGAAGCTTTTTGGAATCAATATCGAACCGTCGAACTTACCAAAGGCGAGAGCGGAATGGACGCTTTCATTCATCGTATAGAGCAGTTGAAAGGCTTCAAATATATTATTTTTGGAGCCAAAGCCTTAATAGAGAACTTTGTTGAGACCGGCGACCTTAATCATCCGAGCAAGTTCGACATTGGCCCTGTCAATACGGTGGTCACGTCTAATTTCATAGACAGACTGCGTTTTCGTGTCAGTGGCCAGACCACAGCCAACCTGAACAAGCATTGGTTCTTCGCCGGCTACGTGGCTCGGGGCACACGCAGTCGTAAGAATTACTACAAAGGCGAGATCACTTATTCATTCAATAAGAAAGACTATCTGCCCCGCGAGTTTCCCAAACGCACTCTCTCGTTCTCGAGTACATACGATGTGACGGCGCCATCCGACAAGTTTGTCCATACGGATAAGGACAATGTCTTCACGGCCTTCAAATGGGCGCGGGTCGATAAGATGATGTTTTATAATCGCCAGCAGCTTCAGTTCGAGTACGAACAGGAGTGGGGGATGAAAACTACCTTGGAAATGAAGACCGAAGAGAACGAGGCTGCCGGCCGTTTGTTCTTCCAACCGTTAAACTCTCCCGTAGATATGGCCGGAAGAATCAATGGTCTTTCGGAGTCGGAAGCCGGCGATTACATTCACAACGGTAAGATGCGGACTACAGAACTTACGCTCCAGCTGCAGCTGGCTCCGGGCCGAACCTACATCAATACCAAGCAACGGCGCATTCCGATGAATCTCGACGCGCCCGTCTTTACGCTTCGCCATACCGTCGGAATTAAGGGACTTTTAGGTGGCGATTATGCTTATAATTTCTCAGAAGGCAGTATCTACAAACGGTTCTGGATGAATTCGTGGGGTAAGATAGATACGCGTATCAAGGCGGGAGCGCAGTGGAACAAGGTGCCTTATCCTTTATTGATTATGCCTGCGGCCAATTTGAGCTACATAGTTCAGGACGAGACATTCAATCTGATTAACAACATGGAGTTTCTCAACGACCGTTATGCCAGTCTGGACGTCAGTTGGGACATGAACGGCAAGATTCTCAACCGCATTCCTTTGCTCAAGAAGTTGAAATGGCGCGAGTATTTTGGCGTGAAATGCTTGTGGGGCATGTTGACCGATAAGAATAATCCAACGTTAGCCCGTAATGCCGGCGACCCCACACTGATGGTATTTCCGGAAGGTTGTTATGTTATGGATTCCAAAAGACCTTATGTCGAACTCGTTGCGGGTGTCCATAACATCTTCAAGATTTTGCATGTTGAGTTCGTACATCGTTGCAATTACACCTATCTACCTATTGCCCATCGCAATGGTGTGCGTATGATGGTGCGTATGACGTTCTAAAACTTGATGAAGTATTCCCCATGGCATCGCGTTTCATGGGGCTTTTTTTTGATTCAGAAGAATCTTTACAAATGCTCGTTTCTGCTTGCGTTATTTTCAAAAATAAATCAGTTGGTCGCAAATAACGCATTTTAGAGCGATTTTGTATATCGTTGAAAATCAGTCGTTTGGCTGTTTTTGCATGTTGATAGTGGCTTTTTGAGGCGCTTATAGTGCCGCAAATGCGCTGTTATAGCGGCCCTTTTACCTCCTAAAAGCAGCCTTATAGCAGTGTAAAAGGGCCGCTTTTAGCATGTAAAAGCATAGCTATTGCATATTGAAGGGGTTGTTTTCTACAACTATTTCTTGTTTTTGCTTGTTTTTAAATCTATTTGGTGGGTTGTAGAAGGTGTGTTTTTGGGTAAAGAATATTGACGAAATCACTTGTTGATAGACTCACTTACAGACAAAAAAAATCGGAGGGGAAATTCCCGCCGACCATTAGGTTCGCACCTCACGGTGCTCCCCTTTATTTCATCTAATCGTTAACCTGAAAATCTTTTTTACTTTACCTTAAAACTAATACTTAATCCTGAATCATCTTTAACCTAATAACTAATACTTAAAAGAATCTATTACTACTAACCTAAACAATCTATTAACCTTTTGATGATGCAAAGATAATAATTGTGTGCGTACACAACAAGGGTTTCAGACCTATTTTTTTAATTTTCCGCGAATTATTGATATGTGTCAATTCTCTTGATTTTCGTCAATCAGATGGCTCACTTGATACAAGAATTGTTAATATTTTGATTTTTAGCAGGATTGTAGCAGGTTAACAATGAATAATCTCTATCTTTGTAATAAATACATTGCATGGTGGATTTAAAGCCGGGCCATGCCGGCTGCCGATGTGTCCATGTGTGACAGAAAAACATTACAAATTAAATTATGAGGCAAATAATAACTCATTTTACAGACGATGATCTTTATAAGTTTACGATGTGTTGTGCGGTGATAGACAATTATCCGCGCGCGCACGTTAAATATTCTTTTGTGGATCGCGACCAGACGGTTTATCCGGATGGTTTTGCCGAAGCACTGAGAGAACAGGTTATGATGTTGGAAGAACTCGTAATCACGGATGAAGAAATCGCTTTTATGCGGAGTAAATGCTATTATATTCCTGATTGGTTTTATACTTACCTGAAGGGGTATCGCTATCATCATGAATGGGTAGAGATTTGGCAGGATGAAGAAAACCATCTGCATATTGAGTTTGAAGGTAATTGGTCGGACACGATTTTACTGGAAGTGAAGGTTCTGGCGATTGTTTCTGAGCTGTATTACGTGATGACGGGGCAGACGGAGTTGCTGGATTATGAACATTATTATGAAAAAGCATATCGCAAGGCGGAGAGATTGTTGGAGGCAGGCTGTGTTTATAGCGACTTCGGAACCCGTCGCAGAGCGTCGCTGCAGGCCGAAGACATCGTGGTGAGAGCCATGCGCGACTGTTGCCGTTCGAAAACGTGGCCCGGAAAGTTTGTGGGTACGAGCAATGTTTACTTAGCCATGAAGCACGATGTGTTGCCGGTGGGTACGATGGCGCATGAATTTGTCTGTGCTATCGGTGGAATGTATGGGCCACAGATGGCTAATCATATTGCGATGAATAATTGGCGCTCAACGTTCAGAGGAGCTTTAGGAACCTATTTGTATGATACTTTTGGTTGGGATATCTTCAGCAAGAACTTCTCTGAAGACTTTGCCAACTTGTTCAAAGGATTGCGAGTAGATAGCGGAGATAACTATGAGCAGTTGCAGAAGATTGTTGCCAAGTATCGTTCGTTGGGCATTGACTCGCGCGCCAAGCAGGTGATCTTCAGCAATGCCTTGCATACTGATGATGCAATAGAGATACAGAAGTTTGCCCGAGAGTTCTGTCAGCCGTCATTTGGAATAGGAACTCACTTCACAAATGACTTTGAAGGTGTGAAGCCGATGAATATTGTTATCAAATTAGTTGGAGCTAAGATAACTGAATCGTGGGATTTTTATAACGACACTTGTAAGTTATCTGAGGATAAAGGAAAGTATACGGGCAAACCGGAAGTCATCAAACGATTCATGGAAAGCCTTCACTTTGAAGCCTGAGCATCGCTTTTCGGGCTTGAATGATGGTAGGAAGAGTCGTTGGATAAGTCCGAACTTGGGCGTTCGGGAGCCTTTTGATCTTGAAATTTGATTTTTACAAAGTCATATCCCATGGACGTCAGCAGGTGATAGAATTGTCTGCTGGCGTTTTCTTGTGCGCTTTTGATATTTGAAGGGGTCATGCAGCGTTGCAGCATGGCGTTGTAGGCTTTTTGATAAAGGTGCTCACGGGTTTGTTCACTCCATGAACCACTTTGGTAGAAAGACAGGGTCTTGGCTTCGTCGATGAAGTCTTTGTCAAGTAATTTGATAGGTGGGAGTGTGGCGAAGATGGTGTCTTGCTCGACTTTTATCCATCCCGGTTGAGCCTCTCGCAAGTCAATTCCCAAACGGAGCGTGCCATAATAGATTCTGACAAGTTCACTCTTCTTGCCGAGGAAGCCTTTGTAGACGGTGTCTACCAGCTCTTCGTTTGATATAGCAAGAAATTCCCATTCGCCGATTGCTTCGATAGAACGGATCTGGGTTGGCGTAATGTCGATTTTCTTATTTTGTGAAATCGTGATGAAACTATCCTTGTTGAGCAAATACAGGCCTATGATAAGAACGATTGCTGCAAGAATGGTTGCGGGCCAAAACCAAATTTGCTTGGAAATAAAGCAGATAGAGTTCTTGAGATACTGAATAATCTTATTTTCCATTTTCTGTAGTCGTATTATCAATGAGCTTTCCTATATCATTCAAATTAAATTCCTTTCGGAATGTAATCGTAATGTCGGCTTCGGTATATCCCATTTGTTTGATGAAAGGAATGAGTGTTTTGGCAGCATTTTCCTTTGCCGTGCTAATCAAGTCGAGCGAAGAAATATCTTTAATAATGGCTGCCCGGCCTTGATGTTCAAAAGAAGTAAGTTCTTCGTCGGTAAAGTTTGAGCGTGTGATGGCTACATATTGCTTTACTTCTTGGTGGTTAATCTTGGTGCTTGTGAGTACAATATGTGGATCGGGTAGAATGATTTCAATCTTTTTTCCAACTCTTTTGATGTTCTTGGACGTGAAATTGTTGAAATCAATATAAGCTTTAAGGGTAGCGTCGATTGGAATGGCAATCTTGCGTTTGCCCAGCGGCAAGTCTATATGGAAAGACTGATTGAAGACCTTTCCTGTGATTGATTTTACATCTTTATGCGTAATGATTTTATGAAGACGGTATTCCGTGGTATAAAGTCTGGATGTTTTTTGTATTTGCAAAACCATCATCGGGGTCGTATTAGACTGATCGGTTTCCACATCCTTCTTTCCCTTGTTGCCACAGGCCATTAAAAGCGTGGCCAAGAAGATCATATAGGTGATATTCTTCATGTGATGTTTTATCTTAATGATGCAAATATAGTGTAAACCCGTGATATTTTATTAACTTTGCAATATATTTTTAGTGATTATGAATAAATTCTCTCGTTTTTCCGTGATAATCTTTTGGATTGGATGTTGTTTGACATTTACGGGTTGTCATGAAAAGAAAAAGTCTGATATAATCATTACGCACAAGCCGGTAAAGAAGGTTAATCGTACGATTTCAAAGGTAGGCGATTATAAGCAAGAGCGTGACGTGGAATGGTTGGGGACTAATTATAAGATTATTGTAGAGCGTAAGGCCGACTCCAGTTTGGTGATTGTGGATGATGGTAATGGTTCTAAGTTTTACGATAACACCATTACCCTCGAGATAAAGCGTAAAGATGGGAGTGTGTTCTTCAGTCGTACGTTTAAAAAGGCTGACTTTGACAGTAAAGTTGATGATATATATAAGAAAAACAGTGTGCTCTTGGGCATCGTTTTGGATGTGGTAGAAGGCAGTCGCCTCGTTTTTGCCGCGAGTGTAGGCTCACCCGACAAGATGAGTGATGAATATGTGCCACTCGTATTGAAGATTGATAATCTGGGTGGTGTCGCTATTTCCAAGGATTCACAGTTAGATACGGGCTCGGATCGTGTAACTCCGGCCGGGAAAAAGACAGAGGTTGAACTCTCAGAAGAAGAAGGTGTCTGATTTATATACACGAAAAAAGGCAGAGAAATTTAAAACGTTTCTCTGCCTTTTTCATTTTATAGCTTTATTCTTTTAGGGCCTTAACAGTTCGCGATGAGCCTTTTCAAATTCTTTAGGATAAGTTCCTAAAAAGCAAAGGTTCACTAAGCAGTTGGCTAAGACGTCCGCGTCACTCAAGTCTACGCCTCTTTCGCGCGTCACCTCTTTGCCTAAACTTACTTCCCATAGCCCTCTGAAGTCTGCATCGCTGGCTCCCATGTATTGTTCGCCATTGCCTTCCGGTGCATCCATTATCTTATAGCGGATTGTTTTCCTTGACGCAACCGGCTTTAAGGTTGTCATAATGTCGTATGCAGTCTTGAGAGGCTTGCGATATTTTGCTGTTCCAGGAAACATGTCATTGATGATTGGCATAATCTCATCAAACTCATAGGCCAAAAGTAGTTGTTGAAGTTTCATACGATCGTCAATTAAAACTTTGCCATTTTGATGGCGTCAACAGCACATTCGTCACCCTTGTTGCCTAACTTACCACCGCTTCGGTCTTTTGCTTGTTGAAGATCGTTGGTGGTAAGCAAGCCATATATTACCGGAATTTCTTGTGAAGCGTTCAGCCGGGCTATGCCGTAGGTGACTCCTTCGCAGATATAATCAAAGTGAGGAGTTTCGCCTCGGATGACACTTCCCAATATGATAATGGCATCATATCCCCCATTCAGCACCATCTGACGTGCTCCATAGATAAGCTCAAAGCTTCCCGGAACAGTCTTTACATGGATATTCTCAGGAATAGCTCCATGCTTTTCGAGCGTTTTCACAGCTCCATCGAGCAGCGCGCCTGTTATTTCAGGGTTCCATTCTGCCACAACGATGCCGAAACACATGTTGCTTGCGTCCGGAACTTTAGAGAAATCGTAGTCTGAAAGGTTATGTAATGCAGTTGCCATTTATTTGTTTGATGTACGTTCGATGTATTTGTCAATATCCTGACTCTGTACTAAAGCGCTGTTGACATACTTCTTTTTGATGTCTTGATATATCTTGAGCGCTTCGTCAGTCTTGTTCTGGCTCTCGAGGATTTTGGCTGCTTGCAGCATGAAAGTTGGAGAAATGCTGTAGTTTACACCATCTATAGCTTCATCATCGGCCATGCTTGCGGCTTTCTTTAGGTTGCTAACCGCTTTGTCAAGATCGTTAAGATGCGCATAAGCATTACCCAAAGCAGCTACTGCGGCTGGGCTAACCATCGCGTCGTTAGATGGTGAATAGGCGTCAAGATATTTAACGGCTTCATTCCATTTGTCCAAGTTGGCATAGCTCAAACCGGCGTACAGGTTAGCCAAGTTTGCTGCGTCTGTACCGCTGAAGTCTGATGTGATCTTTACGAAACCTTCATATCCGGCACCGTCGCCGTTAAGCGCTTTGTCAAACATTTCATTGTTGAAGTACTCCTGTCCCTTAGCCAAAGCTGTGCTGGCCTTGTCTTCGCGTGGTCCGGAATAGTATGCTTTGAAGAGCATACTGCCCGCGATAATTACAATGAGTGCGCATAAAACACAAAGGATAGTCTTCTTGTTTTTGTTCAAGAAGGCTTCTGACTGGTTGAGAACTTCCTTTTCAACCATTTGATCTTTTTTGTTTGTCATTTGATTTATGTTATTTGTTGTTGTTCAAATTATACTGATTTAGTGCTAAATCATACCCTAAATCAGTGGGGCAAAATTACTGAATTAATCCCATATATTGAAATTTATTAATTACTTTTTTCGTTTTTCATTCCCAAATGGACTAACTTTGCAATGAATTATGATACTCGATAAGATTTCTGTAATCAATTACCGTAACATCAAGGCCGCGTCCTTGTCGATGTCGCCTAAAATCAATTGTTTTATAGGTAACAACGGAGAGGGAAAGACCAATATGCTCGACGCTATTTATTATTTGTCTTTCTGCCGAAGCGCCTTTAATCCGATAGACTCACAAGTCCTTTTGCATGAAGCTCCTTTTATGACCATCGAAGGGGATTATCTGGCGGATGACGGCGAGCCGGTTTCTGTTTATTGCGGCATGAAACGAGGATTAAAGAAGCATGTCAAGCGAAATCAAAAAGAGTACAAGCGGCTTTCGCAACATATTGGTTTTATTCCACTTGTTTTTATTTCACCCGCCGACAATTCATTGATTGACGGAGGGAGTGACGACCGGCGGAAGCTGATGGACGTTGTCATCTCGCAGTATGACAATTCCTACATGGATTATCTCAACACTTACAACAAGGCACTGCAGCAACGCAATGTGATGCTGAAGCAAGAGCAGGGCATCGACATGTCGTTAATGGAACTTTGGGAGGAGCAGATGGCCGAGGCCGGTGAAATCATTTGTCGCAAGCGAACTGATTTTATCGACCAACTGATTCCGGTTTTTCAGAATATCTATCGCTTGATTTCGGGCGGGCAGGAGGTCGTTTCGCTTCGTTACGTCTCACACGGACAACGCGGCACTTTGCTCGATGTCATTCGGCGCGACCGGACAAAAGACTTGGCCGTGGGCTATTCTTTGCATGGAATCCATCGCGACGACCTTGAAATGCTCATCGACGGCTATCTACTGCGACGCGAAGGAAGCCAAGGGCAAAACAAAACCTTTGTTCTGGCCATGAAACTGGCACAATTCGAGTTCCTGCGCCGCACGGCACCACATAATGTACCCCTGCTTTTGCTCGACGATATCTTTGACAAGTTGGATGCCCATAGGGTAGAGCAGATTGTAAAACTGGTGTCGGGAAGCCGGTTCGGCCAAATTTTTATTACCGATACAAACCGCGACCATTTGGACGAAATCTTGCGCCATTCGTCCCAAGACTACGCTCTTTTTACGGTTCATAACGGCGAATTTGTTCGCGAAAGTTAATCTTTTTCCTCTTCGTATTATGTTTAAACGGGATGTAAAGACAATCAGCGAACTCCTTCAGCAGGTTTTGCGGCATGACGGATTTGAAACGCCACTGCTCCAAAAGCGGTTAATCGATTCATGGGAAGTCGTAGCCGGCCCAACCGTAGCACGTTATACCACAGAAAAATTTATCAAGAATCAGACGCTTTATGTGAAGATTACCAATCCGGCATTGCGCCAAGACCTGTCCATGATGCGTGCCCAATTGGTGCTGCGCCTCAACCGCCAGGTAAGTAGTCAGATTATTACCGACATCAAGTTGTTTTAACCAGCTTTGAGTGTCATCCATTTGCTTGCCGATTGCGTGTAGAAGGCAATAAAACAAACAAAAACGCGGGCCGTGTTTCACAACACAGTCCGCACCATAGCTTAGAATTAAATTTATATACGTAGAATCCGTATATAACATACATTTTAATGATAAACTTTTCAAGAGTTGGCAGAAGTTTCCGGCTTCGGCCCTACCGCCGGCTTGGTGGTTGTCGTCTTTGTCTTTTCAAAAGGAAAGAGCGATCCGTCCTTGTTCATGCCCACCCACATCGTTTTGGGTTTGCCGTCCGGTTCTGTCTGACCTTTGATGGCCAACTGATAGTGCCGTTTCGAGCCTCTTCCCTCGGTCTTGCCCGTGAACGACAGACTACCTTTTTCCAATTTCAACCGCTCTTCCAAGGCCGCGAAGCCCTTCTTTAGCATTTCCTCCTTCTCTTTGGCCGTAGGCCGTGGAGCCGCCTTTTTCTGCGCCATGCTCTGCTTGTGCGTGGTTTTGAAGTGCTCACTTTCCTGGTTCATGCGGTCTACCAGTCGCTCAATCAGCGTGCGGTCTTCGTCGGTCGTGGCAAAGAGGTAGCTGGCTTCGATGTAGCGGCATACGGCGGCAAAAACGGCATCGGTTTGTGGACGAACCTCGGTCAACGCGGGCAATTTCCGCTCTACGGCCTTCTCTTGTCGTGTGGTGTAAGTCTGCTGAAATTCGTCATTCACGGTCTTCAACTGTGCCGTCACGGGCGCCAATCCCAGCGCCGTAATCTCAGAGGCAAACCGCTCCAAATCTTTCAACAATCCGCGCACCTCGGCCGTTTCAGCATCAATCGCCTTAAATTGTATACCGTTGTAGACGCCAAACGCCTTGTCCAACGCTTTCGCCGCGTCGCGCACCGCCTGCACCGGCGATTTCAGTTGCGCCCGCACCACGCCAAAGAGGTTGGTCAGCAAGTCGTCGCGCTGCTTGTCGAGTGCTTTCATCTGCTCGGTCTGTACCGTTGCCGTGGCCTGCTTATTCAGTTCCGTTTCCAATTCCAGGCAGTCGGCCCAAGTCTTCAACAGCTCGTCCGTCAGATGCAACTTCTGTTTATCTACGGCTTTCACCAGTTCGTACACATTGAATTGGAACTGCAAATGATGCGAGTTGCTGTACCTGCCGCAATAGCTGCTGTCGACTTGCATCATCTTGGGGAGTTGAATCTTTAATTGTTTCATAAAAATTAGGTTTTAGGTTAATGGTTGCCTTTCTGCAGTGTGCAGAAGCCTTTAAAATCCATTTTTTGTCTTTCTGCAGTGTGCAGAAGCGTGAAAAATCTGTTTTTTGCCTTTCTGCAGTGTGCAAAAGCTTGAAAAATCAACTTTTGGCCTTTCTGCAGTGTGCAAAAGCTTGAAAAATCAACTTTTGGCCTTTCTGCAATGTGCAGAAGCCTGAAAAATCTACTTTTTGTCTTTCTGCAGCGTGCAGAAGCATGGTAAATCCGTTTTTACCGGTATTTATTGCCTGCGGCTTTGAAGACCGCAGGCAATAAAACGAATGAATCAAATCAATCGGATTACTCTGCCACGGGGCGAACGGAGAACACGTCCGACCGAAGGTCGTTCTTCTTCGGGAGCACCTCTTTCGGGTACACCTCGCTCGAGAAGTAGAAGCGCAGGTAGCAACCGTAGCCCGCGTCGTTGCTCGGGCCTGCCGACCGATAGTAGCCGAAGTAGCCCACGAGGAACAACGAGCCGTTTTCGCTGTTGCGATAACCCGAAGCAGGGAAATATACGGTGGCATCAGGACTGCTGATTTTGTTATTGAAGTGGAAACCGGATTCCCATTCACCGTTTATATTGAATTGTGATTTCGTCTCGGTATTTTCGCCAGTAGTGGTGAAACCCGTAAAAGCATTGGAAGCGGGCATGTGGAAGCCTGCGGGGCAGGGATCGTAGATGGTCTTGACGACGGCATTGTCATTGAAACCGGTTGTGGTGTTCTCCATTGACCAGAGGTTGTACTGATTGTAACCGTCAAGCCAAGTTGAACCCCAAGTATAGATAGTCCCGGGATGCTGGATACCGTTCCGGATAGACATATTGTTGCCGCCATTTTTGGTGAAAGTGCCTTCAAGATCATCCGTTCCTGGGAACGCATCCTTGCGGCCGAACTGATAGAGGGTGTTGCGGCCTTCACGCAGGGCCCCATTGTTCTGTGTGATGGTAATGGTGCTTTCTTTATAGTTGCCACCATTCTTTTCCAGTTGCCGTATTTTCACTTTCACCTTGCGGGGAGCTGAATAAGTCGTAGTCTCCCATTTTGTATATTTCCAGCCGAGGTTTTCGTTGGTGAAGTAGTAATCTACGTTCTGGAAGTTGGTCACCTTCGTAGTATTCAGCACGTTGGCCTCGGTGAACCACAAATGCCATGACCATACGACCACGCCATCCTTGGTTGCGGCGATGACGGCGTTGCCGTTCTTGATCTTGTCTTTAGGCACGCGGAACTGCAAGAACTTGCCATCTGAAGAGATTTTAAGAGTGCTTGTTTCCACGAGTCCAGTTTCGTCAGCCCAAACAAGTTTTGCGTCATTGGGCTTGTTGGCGCCGCTGTTGGTCTCGGTTATCCAAGGGCTGGTGATGAGTTGCTCATTATGGTCCTTGAAGTTCGACAGAATATTGGTGCCTGTATGGGTTGTTTTATACGCGCTTTCGTTCTTTTGACCGTTCTTGATGGCGTTGCCATAGACGAGCGGAATGCGATAGTAGCCCGGTGCGGAAATCACGTAAGAGTTGGCCGTGTTTTCAACCTGTTCGCCACCATTGGTTTGGTTGGCAAGGTTGTAAGGGTTGGAGTTGCTTCCTTTCTCTTCGGCATTCTTGAGGGCCTTGTTGCGATAGTCTAAGCGGTCTACGATGGCTGTGGTCACCGTGGGCTTGCCCACCTCTGCCTCCTTTCCACCAGCGCCTTCGGTCAGGCTGAGATTGGTGAGCCAACCGGGCTTGTCGGTGCTCTCTGCACTCCAGGTTTTACCGCCGTCAGTACTTTCCTGATAGCTCACGACTTTCCACTTCACGGGTTGGAAAGTATTGGTCGTTGGGTCTTTACGATAACTCTGGACGGTGTAGTTGTCGGTGCTTGTGGTCTGATTGTAGGCGATGGTGGCCGGGTCGGAACCTATAATCTGATAATCCCAGTTGCTGTTCTTTTCGGTCATCATGTAGGTCTTTGTCGTACCGGCTTTCCACTCCTTGCCACCGATGTTGGCGGTGATGTGGCTGTTGTCGGAGAAGGTAATGACAATCTTTGCGCCTGCGGGCACGGTCTGCGGCACCATGAGGAAGGTGTTGCCGTCTTTCACGATGACGGTGTTCTGCACTTCAGAGGTTGACTTGTTGACATTGTCGAGCTTAAAGTTCTGCGCGCCGCTCTGGTTGCTCCAAGTCTTGGTGGCGAGGTCGAATCGGCCGGCATTTTTGATGCCCTGGAACTCGATGCTCTTGATGGTTTTGTTCCACGAGAGATTTGAGCCGATACCGAAGCGGATGGCTGTCAGGGCGTGGTAGAATTTGAGGGGAACAATGTGGGGCATGCCGCCCGTGGACGTATAGTTAATAGGATCGGTCTCGGCTGTCATCAGGTCGGTTTGGTTGGCGATGTCGGTCGAGGCCTCGAAGGCTACGTAGGGCAGGCTGCCGGTGGTGGGCTGTACGAGTTTCTGACGCGTGTTCGTGCCGTCCATATAGGGATAAACGGCATAGAACTTGAGGGTTGAGGCTGTAGAGCCCCAGCTCTTGAGCTGTAGCATCTGGCCGCTCGGGTTCACCTGCTCGTTGTAGAAGTAGTCGGGGCCTGCCGAACCGTTCTTGCAGGCAAAGGCGCCGAAGTTGGCGTCGATGGTGCTCTTGAGCCACGCACGGGTCTGCGGGGTGCGCTTCATCGGATTGACGCCGGGGACGGTCGACTCCTGCAGGCAGATGTTGGAGGTGCCGGCCTCATTGAAGTCGATGCTATGTGTGAGATAGGTTTCCGTGCTTGTCGCGCGTGTCGGGATATCGGCATCGAGGGCGTCCTGTACGTCGGTCACGGAGAAGCTCACGCCGTTTTTGCCGTCATACTTCTGATCTTTTGCAATGTCCTCGT
>CAUURC010000038.1:0-26985 GCA_963547405.1 uncultured Prevotella sp. | reverse complement strand
TTTTTGAGAATAAGCCGGAGGCACTGCCTGTATATGTAGAAAAATCAAGGCAGTTAGAACTATTTTCATACTAAGCTTATCCCGAACTCGCGTATTACTTAGCGCCCGATAGCCTGACAGAGAGTTTTTACGCTGCGACAGAAAGCAAATACAGAAACGAAACGTGATGAATCATGGTCTTTCGGCTCACGCCACACTATTTACAAAATATTGACTCTCGAAAGCACCGAAATATTTTTACAAAAGCCTGAAAAAAGTGGCATTATTTCAAAACAATCAGACTTTGGTCGGAAATAAGCAAATCTACGACGACTTTCGTATTTAACTCATAATCAATCGATTACTAAAAAGCACTCCTTTATTGCCCCCAAACAGCCTCGTCAAAGCATAGCTTTTACCACCTCATAGTGGCTCTTTTACCCGCTAAAAGCTATGCTTTGACATGCCAAAAGCATAACTTTGGCAAGATGAAAGCATAGCTTTGGGCCATCAAAACATAAAAATCGGGCATCGTAAGGACATTTTGAGCCGGAAAATGACATGAAAGAAAGCTGAAATCACGCTATTTGAACATTTTTTTCGAGTGCTTTTGGGGTAAGATTTTTATACAAAAATCAAACAAATCTGATAGGATTGCCACTTGCGAAAAAAGCAATTCACCCGATAAATCTCTGGGATTTATCGGGTGAACGCTGCCTTTCCCAAACTAAAGTTAGCCCATAGGGAAAAGGCCATACAGGTCGCTGTCTATCTGATCTGTTATCTTACTGAAATCGGAGGGGCTACTTTCAAACTTTGTCGTGTCGCCATCTACAATCAGCAGGTGGCCTTTATAACCGCTTATCCAGTCTTCATAGCGTTTGTTTAAGCCTGTGAGGTAGTCGATTCGGATAGATTTCTCGAAATCGCGGCCACGCTTCTGAATCTGCGAAACCAGATTGGGAATCGTCGAACGGATATAAATCATCAGGTCGGGCAACTTCACCAGCGACATCATCAGGTTGAACAAATCGGTGTAATTATCAAAATCGCGGTCGCTCATCATCCCCATATCGTGCAGATTAGGGGCAAAGATGCAGGCATCCTCAAAGATGGTGCGGTCTTGAATGATGGTATCCGTGCATTTGGATATCTCTACCACCTCTTTGAAGCGCTTGTTTAGGAAATAAACTTGCAGATTGAATGACCACCGAGACATGTCGGCATAGAAATCGTCTAAGTAAGGATTATTGTCGACGGGCTCAAAACGAGGAATCCACCCGTATCTTTTAGCCAGCATTTTCGTAAGCGTTGTCTTACCGCTGCCTATGTTTCCTGCGATTGCGATATGCATGATTCTTTATAAAAAAAATAAAATTGTTAGCTGAAATCGTGTTATTTGAAGAGGCTAAAGAGGTTCTGGTCTATCTGATCGATGATATACGCGAAATCTTTTTGCTCGTGTTGAAAATCCATATTGTCAACGTCTATAATGAGTTTTGGGCCCTCATACTTGTCATAAATAAACTCATTATAGCGTGTATTCAGGTTTTCAAGATAGTCGATGGGCATGGTTTGCTCGTAGTCGCGGCCGCGTTTCTGAATATTCTGTACCAAATGGGGCACCTCGGCCTTCAGATAAATCATCAGATCAGGGTACTTCACGATGGTCATCATCTGCTCAAACAGTTCCATATAAGTATCAAAATCACGGTCGGAAAGATTGCCCATCGCCTTGTTGTTGGCCGTAAAGACATAAACGCCCTCGTAGATGGTGCGGTCTTGAATAATGGTTTTCTCGGATTGGGCTATTTCCAACAAATCGCGAAAACGCTGTTTCAGGAAATAGATTTCCAAATTGAACGACCATCGGGGAATATCCTTGTAATAGTCTTCAAGATAGGGATTATAGTCAACGGGCTCAAAACGGGCTTCCCACCCATAATGCTTGGCCAGCATAGTGGTAAGCGTTGTTTTGCCACTGCCTATATTCCCCGCTACTGCAATATGCATTTTATTTGGGTATTATTATTTTCTCACAAAGGTAATGCAAAAGCGTGAGACAACAAAACTTATATTGCTTTTTTGCCGTTTGCCGACAATGGCTTATCCCACGCCTTCTACCCTTCCCCAAATGAAGTCGTTTAAGTCAAGCGACAGAGCTGAAGGTAAGGTTTCGCCGGATATTCAGTTGCTCAAAGGTAGCATGCTGTCATCACGAACAAGCATGACACATACGACAGAAACGCGAAAAACCGAAACGGAGATTTGAAAACGATTGGCTGAAAGTTCTTATTCAACTCTACCGCTAAAGTTTGCAAAATTCATCGGCAAAACAGAAAATACCTGTATTTTTGTCTGCGCAGAACATGGCTAAAATGCTTACAAGCAACTGACAGCCAACCATTAATATACATAAACTACGAGATTATCAATCTCAATGAACACTCTTAACGCGAACCCAGGTATGAATAAACTATTTCTAACCTTAGCTTTTTTCTTCTATGTCTTAACCATCAAGTGTGGCAATATACCACAGACGCATCAAACCGACGATAAACTTATCTCATCTAATTGGAGAAATATCAAAACTGGTGCGTGGGAAATTAGTTTTCTCGAAGACTGTGCTATTTATGACGCGCAATTCTGGAAATACAAAGGAAACATTAAGAAGGGCAACACCCATAAACTTGTGCTGAGCAACGGCAAAAAGGATCTTGTCGTATTAATAGGCAAAAAGAAGAACGGAATACGAAAAATAACGATTGACAAAGGTGAGCCCGCCTTGTGCGAACCTCTTACGACACGTTACCTCCCCGACAATCCCACCAAAGACGAGACTCCACTTACAGATGTTGGTTATAACAAGATGGACACCGCCGTAGTAGTAGGCTGGCTTAGGAACATGCCCCGAAAAGAATGGGATAAAGGCCGTGAGTTTGATGTTACCGTTCCAGGAATATTAGACGATGAAGATAGTTCTTATTCGTGCAAAATGGACTCGACGGGACGTTTCTCTATTAAAATACCACTTCTGAATAGTTGCCAGGCCTTCTTAGACTGGAAACGATCATCAATAGAAAGTGTATTGGAACCCGGAAGGAGCTATTTTATATATCACGACTTTAAAACAGGTGACAAATGGATTATGGGGAAAGACGCCCGCTTACAGAACGAAATACTGGCATCTATAACCGTCGAACCATTTGCTGGAAAAAGAGATAACGAAGACGCGGACGTATTCTTGGAACGAACCATAAAACAAAAGGCACACATAGAAAAAGGGTATGAGACCTATCTACAGCAACATCCTAATCTGTCTGCTAAATTTAAAGAATACTTCCAAAAGAACCTACGGATAAGAGAAGCCTTTACATTAGGCCAGTCGAGCTATGCTTCGCCCGGTTTTCAATTGGCACAAAATATAAAAGATTATCTATACAATCATCATTGGAAACAACCGGTAAAGCCCTACATCTTGACGGATTTATATGAAACCTTCTTTCATGATTTTATCCGTTCTTTCAAACCTTTTGCATCTGAAACCGATATTCGAGAAGCCGTGAAACTATACCAAATAGAGCTGACAGATGAAGAAAAGGAGACGCTTACAAAAATAGATGTTGCCCAAGAAGAATTAATAAGACTTCTGGGAAAAGCGACTACGGACGAAGAACGGGCGGAAATACACAAACAAAACAAAATGAAATATGCGGATGTATGGAAAGCATTTACCAAGCTTTATCAAGCATATAAGCAACAAGCCATCACTACATTCTATTTCAATAAAATAAAAAACGACAGACATATTTTAGACTCATTAGGCTGTGATGAAAGTTTAAGAAGTCTTTTTTTGGCCCGTCAATATTATCAAGCCATCAACACCTCGTGCCACTCGCTGTCCGATTTTCTGTTACAAACTTTGGACAAAGACGTGCAGCTACCTATTCTTAAAGAGTTGGTTCTACAAGCGCACAATAAATATGTAAACCTTGAAACCGGTCAGGCGACTCTTTCACAAAGTATTCAATCCAATCAGGATGTAGCAAACATCAACGATGGTGAGGCCCTATTAAGAAAAATAACCGAACCTTATCGCGGGCACTATATCCTTCTCGATGTATGGGGCACTTGGTGTCGTCCGTGCAAAGCAGCCCTTGCACATGCACACGAACTCTATGAGGCATTGGCACCATACGATATGATTTATCTATATCTGGCAACTCACAGCCCAGAGGATTCTTGGAAAAATGTTATTAAAGAATATAAATTGACTGGCGACAACTGTGTTCATTACAATCTGCCGCAGAATCAGCAAGCTGCTATTGAGAGTTTTCTGAAAGTAAAATCTTTTCCTACCTATAAGTTAATCGACCCAGAAGGGAACGTCCTCGATGTAAACGCTGACGCACGCAATATCGAGAGTATTAAGAACTTAATGAAAACTCTAAAAGAACAGTAACAAAAACAATACAAAAAAATGCAGAAAATTATATACTTATTTTGCCTCATTTTCTCTGTCTCAATTGTATCTGCTCAAGAGATATGTCACATTACTGTTGAATATCCCAATTGGGGGGACACTTTATTAGTGAACACCACAGAATGTATTACGGGAAAAACGCAAGAAGACACTGTATTAACAAACAATGGAAAATTTTGTTATGATATGGTGTTAAAGGCTCCTGCAATAATGAATATCTGTACTCCTGCGGCAATAGAGGATAGATCGGCAGAAGCAGCAAGCCAAATAGAACGCTTCGTGATAGTTGCGGGCGACACGATGATTTGCAAAGGATATAAAGAAATAGAAGGAACACTGTTCTTCCGGCAATATGCAAAAGCGAGAAAATTTATCAAGTCACCGGATTATCGAAATAGCGAAAGTAAATATAAGGCAATCGTAGATTATATTAAAAACAACAAGTCTGACGAGGCATGTGTGGCATTGATTACTGACTACAGCGTTAGTCCGGTTATGAATGAAGAAAAAATGAAAGAAGCTTTTGCCTTGCTTTCTTCAGACGTTCAAAACGGAAGGATGCGCCCTCTGTTTGATTTCATGATGGATAGGATAAAAACGAAGCAAGAAAAGAAAATAAAAGAGACAACTTCGATAGGAGAACTTGCAAAAGATTTCATACTAAAAGATATTGATGGCAAGGACGTTCAATTATCGGCTTTTCGAGGCCTGTATGTTTTATTAGACTTTTGGGGAAGCTGGTGTACTCCTTGCATGAGAGACATACTCAAATTAAAAGAGTTCTATGAAAAGAACAAAGGGAAACTTGTTGTTATAGGTATCAACTGCCAAGATGTAGAAACACGTTGGAAAAAGGCCGTAAAGGCAAATCAGATGACATGGCATAATGTGTTTGCACCCAAAAACGGACAAGTAGAAAAAGACTATTCAATACACGCATATCCAACCAAGATTCTAATATCCCCAGATGGATATATACTTAATTTTTCAAGTAATGCCTATTCTGATATCTACTCATATACACAAGATATTTTGGATAGGACAAACATTTCCTCAAAACAATATTAACGATGGCAGTTTCCGTATAATTGGCCGCTCCTTTACTTATTCTTCATGGGTGTTCATCTGTATGATATACGAACGGCGTTTCCACCGCAGTGAAAACGCCGTTCAATAATCTCAATAGCCAAGTAGAATACTTCTTCTACAAAATATTATCAATCAAAATGTGCTATTGTAACCTTGGGAATCCCATGCTTCATCGGCAACCAAAGTGAATGAGGTTCCACGACTCGGCTCCGTGCTCTGAAAGAAGGTTCCCGAATAAGTAGTTATCTTGTTTGCCTCAACAGGTACGTTTTCAAAGGTACGTTCTTGAATCGTATTCTTTGATCCATCCTGGGCTAAAACCGTTATCTTCAACTTTTTGCCATCAGCATGTGGGAATGTATATATTTCATAGTTCGATGGTGTTTGGTTTGCTTCGGAAGTGACCTGACGCGTCTCTGTTTGCCTGGATTTTACCGTACCAAATCCGGTTTCCGCGTTAAACGTGCTACTGCCACCCGTATAAGTAAACTGAAACTGCTTAACTTCTGTGGGAACACGGTCGGTCAATTTCAAGACAAACTTGGCTACAGCCCGTTTTAATACGACTTCGTGCTGCGCTTCACCGGCAACTTCTAAAGAGTTACAATAATAAAAGGTGTCGGTAAGCTTGTTTTCCGAAAACTTAATTTCGCGTGGTGACGAAATCGTTGCTTTCCCTTTGCCGTTGTGCGCTATAATAACTACTGTATAGGAGCCGGCCGGCAACTGGGTAGAAACCACTCCGAAGTTCTTGGTTTTAGCATCCTGACTGACGCTTCTAACCTTGTTATCACCATTGAATATAACCATATCTACACGTGAACAGATATCCTTCACGGCCTTTGTTGCTCTTGCCGTCAGTCCTTTGGCTTCTCCAAAATCAGACATTTGGTAAGGCTGAATCGTAAAAACAATGGTATTACCTGACTTTTCGGCCTTTTTATTAATGTACTTGTCTAAATCAACATGTTCACAAGCGCATAAAAGCCCTACAATAAAAATAAAAGAAATACATCTTAATAGCTTTTTCATATTCATTAGATATTATGGTTGGTTTAAATCATGGCGCACGCAACGTGCTATTAAATAAAAAAACAGTGAAAGGATGCCCCGCAGGTTCACCCTTTCACTGTCTATTATTCTTTGGAATCATCCTTTCTGTCCGCAATATTATCGCCTTCAGTCGGAGCCAGCACTTCCTTGAAATTTGTTATGTTATTCTTTACAAGAATATTATACCATTGCAACAGTTTCTTAATATCACTGTCATGCACACGGTCTTGATCAAAGCTTGGCAGCACTTCCGCAAAATAATCACGTAACTCCTTGCTTCCGCACTTCTTGTAATCCAACGAAGACTGCTTGCCAGACTCTTTTTTGCTCACGTTTTCCAGTACTTCCCACAAAGGTATATCTTCTGCGTCTGTATACATAGCGATATCACCAAGGCTCGTTACGCGGTCGGTAGCGAAAGCAGGAATACGTTTATGTGTTTCGTCCAAAGCTTCAACTATAAGATTCATTTTTCCACGAGAAACCAACTTATACAAGCCTGGCTTTCCCGCAATCGAGAGAATTGTTTCCATTTCTTTTTGTTGTTTAATATATTATTATACAATAATGTTATTTCTATTAACTCGTTTTATCTCCGTCAGAGTTTTGAGAAGAATATCCAACTGCTGACTTAGGCAGCATTCTCCATCATTTATAATCTCAAAATCACTTCGTCTGCGCATTTCATTTTGCGGCATTTGACATTCTATCCATTCAGCAGCCTTGCTTTTACTGATGTGATCCCTCTGCATAATCCGTTGTATTCTGACCGTTAACGGAGCTGTCACACACACGATAAAGTCAAACTTGACCCGTTTATCAAAATGCGCTTCAAATAAAATGGCACTCTCCAGCCAGTCTATGCCGCTCTGCCCAAAGTCATCGGCGACATACGGATGCACGATATTATCTATCGTATGTTTATTAGCTTCACTGGCCAATAAGAATCTGGCAAGCAGCCCTTTCTGCAATTCTTCGTTTTCATATAATTCTTTCCCGACTGCAGCTTCAAGTTTCCGGCGCAATTCATAATTCTCCTTCATTAACCTCTTGGCTGCACAATCGCAATCGTAAACTCGAATGCCACGTACCTCCAACTCTTTGGCCACAAAAGACTTGCCTACTCCTATTCCGCCTGTGATTGCCACTTTCATTGCTGCTCTATTAAATAATCAACGGCACCAATATCCAATTTAACCCCACTGACCATATTGGGAAAAGTGCGGACATGGAGTTGACACTTTTCAGAGGCGCGGTTTTCAACCTCACGATAATCCACCACAACAACAAACATTTCAGGCTTCACCATTCTAAACTTACTTGCCCCTACCGTAAACCGCACTCTTACTTTCGAGGGGAAAGTGCGCAAGACCTTCCCTTCCGGCATGTTGATTGCCTGAATAGGAACCTCTACCGTCTCTTCCGTCAAGACATCAGGGTAAAACGAAACCTTTACCGACGATGGTATCAGCTTCACACCTGGTATCTTCTTTAACGCAATATTCCGAACAACCGTGTCTTCAATATTCGTCAGATTCAACTCTTCCGTATCAATATAACGTATGCTGTCCAATGTTTTTTTGCTTGCGTAGACCAAAACATTCTGCGGCCAAATCTTTGTATTTGCCAGATAATAGCTGCGACTGGGTAAGACCTGTCCTCTCAACCTTACAGGAATCTGCTTAGACTGTCCGTAATTAAAATAGAAGACAAACTTATCAGGCTTGACCATAACGATTTTAGAAGATGTAAATAATTGTGGATAAATGAGCCGCTGCAAATCGCTTGTCGTTACGCCTCCGCGTTCGGTCGTCTTATTGGCAAACTGATTGAAATTAATAGACACAGGACGAATCCTGTCACTATATAAATAAGTCGCTATGGTAAAGCCTTTATCTCTCACCGTGACGTGTAAAGTATCAGTAGACTCCGTCGTTAAGACTACGTTCTTGGGTACATTGACAATACGCACAGCTATAGGAATTTCTGCCTCATAAGTCTCGTTTAGTGCCATTAAAAGCCAAAACAAACCACTCAAAGCCAAAAAGAACAAAAAAATCAGAAACTCTCGGTTCAACCAACTAAACAGAAAGTTTCTGACAACCTGATATATATTTACCGAGTCCTTAGACATTTTTATGCTTTAGTAGGCTGCGAAGTCGCGTCAGCAAAAACATAAGCTTTTGCTACTGTGATGACTACACCACGAGCAATTTCTACATCTACTGTATTCTTTTCAATATCAATATGCTTAACTGTTCCATAAACTCCACCGCCAGTTACAACCTTTGAGCCTTCTGCCAAAGAGTTCTGGAAGTTACGAATTTCCTTTTGCTTCTTCTGCTGTGGGCGAATCATAAACAGCCACATAATCACGAAGATAGCCACCATCATGATGAGCATACCCATGCCACTTCCACCTTGTGCCGCTGCCTGAGCAGCCAAAAACATCATATTCATTGTCTTTCTATAAATAAATTTGTATTAATATTCTTGTATTCTTAACGCTTTTCTGTACGCATAGTTCCATTATTTTGACGGCGATTTTCGCGTACAGGCATAGCTTTCAGTAATATGCCTTCTTGTATCAGATAACGAGCTATTGAGTCAAGCATACCATTTATGTAGTTACCACTACGCGATGTGCTGTAGAGCTTTGCCAAATCAACATACTCATTAATGGTAACAGAAACAGGAATGTTTGGGAACGTCATCATTTCCGCTAAAGCAATCTGCATGATAACAACATCCATATAAGCCAAACGCGAGAAATCCCAGTTGCGGCTGGCGTCACTCATATACTGCTGATATTGCTCGGCATTGAGAATAGTACAACGGAACAGCTTGCGTGCAAACTCCTTATCTTCCTCATCTTTATATTCCGGCAGAAGTTCCTGATCGCTCTTGGCTTCCGACTCAAAGCGCTTGATTGTTTTCAACACAAACGTATCAACAATCTCTTTGTCGTCATTCCAATACAAGCTCTTTTCTTCCAAGAGACCATCCAAATCTCTATTTTCCTGAATCAACTGTTTGTAGAGTTTGCGCCACACTTCACGATCAGCCTCATAAGAATCATCTTCTGACGCCATGTAAGCCTGATATGTTTCACTCTGTTCTATTTGGTTACACAACTTTCTGACAGTTTCTATATCATCAGACCATGTTTGCTTTTGATTCCCTACAAAATCATTGAGCATTTTATTTTCCTCCAACTGCACCGCAAATTTGTTGTAAGCAAACTTTTGAGAAGGGATTTCCGCTCCTTCGCGCTGTGCACGCTGTGTAGCAACTTCAACACGAAGCCGCTCTTCTTTTGTGATAGCAACTATAAGTGCTAACAAATAATTGTATAAGTCATAAGCTTTAGACAAGCTAAAAAAAAGTTCTTTTTCAGCTATATCCATGTTCTTGTTTCCGTTTTGATAGTATGCGTAGGTTAACTGAACTATCTTAATACGTATAAGTTCCCTATTAATCATTCTCCAATAATTATATGGTTTCCTGTAAATAATGAATGTAATTACATTGCAAATATAGACAAAAAGCAAGGAACTCACAAGTAAATCCGCCGTATTTTTAAAGTTTTTAATAGCTAACATTGTGTGTATCAAAGAAAAACACTACCTTTGCACCGCTTTTCGAATTGAGAACGAATAATCAACTATCGTTTTATTCAACTATCTCAGTGTGATGGCGAATTAATAACATTTTTAATTTAGAGTAACACAAAGTTATGAAAGAGATTAATGTAACAGGTCAGAAGCGTGAGAACCTTGGAAAGAAAGCTTCTAGAGATTTGCGTAGACAGGGTTTAATTCCGTGCAACATCTACGGCGAAACAAAGAATGAAAACGGTGCTCCCGAAGCACTTGCGTTTACGATTCCATTCAGCGAACTCCGTAAGGTTATCTACACGCCTCACATTTATGTAGTGAACATCAACCTTGATGGTGTAAATCGTACCGCAGTTCTCAAGGAAATCCAGTTCCACCCGGTAACAGACGCTCCGTTGCATGTTGACTTCTACGAAGTAAACGAACAGTCCCCCATTACAATTGGTATTCCTGTTAAACTTGTTGGTTTGGCACAGGGTGTTCGCGATGGTGGCCGTATGAGCCTGTCTATCCGTAAGATTAACGTAAGAGCACCTTATCGTCAGATTCCAGAGCACCTCGACGTAGACGTTACCAGCTTGCGAATCGGTAAAAGCATCAAGGTTGGTCAGTTGTCATACGAAGGACTGGAGATTGCTACCGGCAAGGAAGTTATCGTTTGTTCCATCAAGATGACTCGTAACGCGTCTTTGGCTGCTGCTAATGCCAGCGATGACGATGCGGAATAAGATAACAAATGGATAAATATTTAATCTGTGGGTTGGGAAATCCGGGCGATGAATACGCCGGAACCCGACACAATACAGGATTTATGGTATTGGACGCTTTTGCAGAGGCGTCCAATATTCATTTTGAGGACAAACGTTATGGATTCATCGCAGAGACTTCGCTGAAAGGACGCAAAGTATTCCTGCTCAAACCCACAACATTTATGAACCTGAGTGGTAACGCCGTTCGCTATTGGCTCAACAAAGAGAACATCGACCAGAGCCGCCTGCTTGTTATCAGCGATGATGTTGCCCTACCCTTGGGAGCCTTTCGCCTGAAAGGCAACGGCAGCAATGGTGGGCACAACGGACTGGGCCATATCCAACAGATGATTGGTCAGAACTACGCTCGCCTTCGCATGGGAGTGGGCAACGACTTCCCACGTGGCGCACAAGTCAGCTGGGTTCTCGGACAATACAGCGAAGAAGATATGAAAACACTCCGGCCGAGTATTGAAACAGCCGGCGAGATTATCAAGAGCTTCGTATTGGCCGGCATCGACATCACGATGAATCAGTTTAACAAATTAGGCAAGAAATAAAAACACCTCCCTTTGAATGGCAGAAACAGCAAGAATCGACAAATGGCTTTGGGCCGCACGAATTTTCAAAACACGTTCCATTGCGGCCGACGCTTGCAAAAACGGACGCATAACAATCAATGGCATCAACGTCAAACCATCACACACCATAAAATGCGGTGAGGTTGTCTGCGTAAAGAAGCCTCCTATCACCTACTCTTTCAAGGTCATCGACTGCATAGAAAAACGTGTTGGAGCTAAAATGCTGCCTGCCGTTTTGGAGAATGTTACCGATCCCAAACAATATGAATTACTCGAAATGAGCCGCATCAGTGGCTTCATCGATCGTGCCCGCGGTACCGGCCGTCCCACCAAAAAAGACCGCCGAGCCCTCGATGGCTTCATCGAACCCGCATTGTTTGGCTTTGATGATTCTGAATACGAAGGCTTTGATGATGAAGAGTAACGCTGTTTGATCCGACATAACAGTTTAGCTTATCAAACAAAACAAAGGCGCGGGCCGTGTTTCACAACACAGCCCGCGCTATTTTTAGATTTAGAGATACATATATTAATCTGTACTGCGCAGAAAGACCAAAACAGATTTTTCACACTACTGAGCGACTCAGAAAGACCAAAAACGGATTTTTCACGCTACTGAGTGACTCAGAAAGACCAAAAACAGATTTTTCACGCTATTGAGCGACTCAGAAAGACCAAAAACAGATTTTTCATGCTATTGAGCGACTCAGAAAGACCAAAAACGGATTTTTCACGCTACTGAGTGACTCAGAAAGACCAAAAACAGATTTTTCACGCTATTGAGCGACTCAGAAAGACCAAAAACAGATTTTTCATGCTATTGAGCGACTCAGAAAGGCTGATTTTTGCTGTCCCTCGTTTCAAAAACACCCCCAAACAACTCATTCTACATTCTGTTACACGCCGGAAAACCGAAAATCCCGCAACGGCTGAAAAACAATCGTCCCACGCAACAAACCATGTGGAGCGTGGGACGGAAATCATACCGATTTGAAGTTTACCGGACAGCAATATTTACGTTTAAAAACGTCGCCCTCCAAAGCCGCCACCGGGAGGAGGCCCGAAGCCTCCACGCGGCCTTTCTCCACCATGAACACCATGGCCACCGGGGCCTTCCGGACCGCCATGGCGTCTGCTTTCACGCGCCTGCTTGCCGCCAAAGAGATTCAGTCGATACACCAAGTGGAGCATGACGTAGCTGTTTATGCTGTTATATCGGGTATCACTGCTCTGTATGGCATTGATTGCACGACTTACGTTACTTTGGTTGCGCAACAAATCGTAGAACTGCAACATAACCGTAAGGGAATTCCCGCGCAGGAAGCCTTGAGATACCTGAGCGTTCCAAATGAGCTCGTTGGTGTTCATATCTTTACTACTATATCCCCGACGGCTGTTTTGGTGCAGATCGGTCGACAAACTTGTGCCCCATGGCGCAGTCACGCCGAGCGTCGCTCCATAGGAAAATTGCCATGTATCGAGATTGCTCCGGCTCAACAACTTGTTACGGCTATGCGTATAATTGAGCGTTCCGTCAAGCTCAAACTCCAGCCAACTATTGCGATAACTGCCCGACAGACGTTCCATGATAGTCGTGGAACGCGTTGTATTCTTGACCGAACTTGAATAAGCGTTCTGACTCAGATAGCCTACATAATTATTATAGCGCAGGTGCGAAAACGTGTTGACATTAAAATGTCCGGCCGAGTCGATTGCGGTATTAAACATGAAGCCCAAATCGGCATTCCAGTTACCATTGATATTTTCCGGGCGCGTCGTGCGTCCACCGGTCTGTTCATCGTAGGTCACCATGCTGCTAATACTATTGCGGGTAGTGCTATAATTGGCAAAAGTCATGATTGCCTGCTGTTTTTTCTCCGTGTAATTGTTGTAGAATAGTCTGAAATTATTAGTGAACGACGGCTTCAATCCGGGGTTACCCTTCGAGATATTAAGCGGGTCGCTGTCATCGGTGATATCGAGCAGATTGGTCAGACTGGGCTGCGATGTCGTACCCCGATAATTAATACGCAGGTTGCTTACCTTGCTGAACCGATAGCGGAAGTCGAACGTAGGACTCCAATTGATTACGCTACGAGTCGTATCGACATGGACTCCCTGATAATCCTGAATATATCTGCTGCTCTGTGGCTGCAACATCACACCCACGTTGAAATTATATTTCGGACGAATCACACGCAACATAACCTCCGCATCGTGGATATAGTTTTTATATTCCGACGAACGGCTTAGCTTCTTGTCCAAATAACTTTCCAAAGGGTTGGTCAGTTTGTTCAGGTATGGATTCCAACCACCATACGTCAAGGGCAAGCCCGCGAAGTAGTTTTCGCCCAAATTACTGAAGTCAAAGGTCGAACGATCGCTCTTGCTGTACTTATATTTATACTGATAACTGAATTGCAAGAAAGCCGCACGAAATATCGGTTCACTATACATGAGCTTCAAGCTATACCCCCAGTTCGTCTCAGGGGCCAGATTCCAGCGGTTGGTCTGATAAGTAGAATCGTTGCCCTGCGCATTCAGTACCTGATAAAGGTGCACATTGCTCAACGATAAGCCTTTGCTATCACTACTACCCGTATTAAATTCCGTTCTGAACGTAAGATTGCGACCACGACTGCCAAACTTACGGCTCAACTGAGCCACCGCCTTGAAATTCTTATTGTTGCTATAGCTCAATCCCGAATTGCTACGGCTGTTGACCACCTGCTGAGCCGCGGCGAGTTGTGACAACCCTTCGGCGCTCAACGGGTCGGTCACCGTCAGATAAGGATCGGCATTGAACGAGGCCGAATTGCTGAAAGTGCGACTATCTTTATTAGAATAGGTGAATGAAGGGCGGAATAGTATATTAGTCATCGTGTCGGGTGTCCATTCCAATCGCAATCGTCCATCAAAGCTATTGCTGCGACTGAAATTCTGATTAACACTGTTAGAGAAGGCGCCCACCTTGCTCACGAAGCTCTGCACGGCACTAACTGATTGACGATCGGTATCGGAATGATTCCATCTGGCACTGGCATCAAACTTCAACTTATTCTTTTTCTCATAATTATAGTTGAAGCCCAACATCTTAGCAGCATTCAAACCATTCTGTCCTCCACCCCAACGCCCACCGCCACGGCCGAATCCCATGTCGTTGGTATTGTTGGCATTGGCAAAAGCCATCAACTGATTCTCATTATTAAAATAGGCCCCCATGCCCCGTGCCGCATAGCGACCTTCCGTGCCTGCGGCCAAATCAATATTTGAAAAGAGTCCTTTGTTCATGCCGGGCTTTACGCTGAAGTCGAGTACGGTAGACTCATCGCCGTCGTCAATGCCGGTGATGCGGGCCTGATCGCTCTTCTCGTCGTATGCTTTGATACTATTGATAATCGATATCGGCAGGTTTTTCAGTGCCGTTTTTGTGTCACCGCTCATGAAATCCTTGCCGTCTACCTTTATCTTCTTCACGCTTTTACCATTGATCGTGATAGAGCCGTCGTCCGAAACCTGCGCACCGGGAATACGTTTCACCAGTTCTTCCACTGCCGAACCTTCAGGCGTGCGGTAGGCCGATGCATTATATATAAAGGTGTCTTCTTTTAAGACCACCTTACGGGCCTGCCCCGATATCGTAGTTCCTTTCAACATGATGGCCTCAGCACCCAAAGTGATATCACCCAAAGCCAGTTCCTTACTACCTGCAACGGTCAATTTTCTAGCATATTGCTTATAACCTACGCTGGTAATTCTGACAATATAATGCCCATCCTTGGGCGGTTTCAGCACAAACTGTCCGCTCTCGTCCGACACGGCGCCCGCCGCGAAGGTGCTATCACCGGCATTGAGCAACTGCACCGTTGCCTGCATCAATCCTTCCTTGGTATCACGGTCGAGCACGCGACCCGTTACGAAGGTCTGTCCATATACCGATATGGCAACCCATGCTATCCAAAAGAGTAGTAAAAAACGTTTCATCGAATTTGATAATAACTTATTCTAATTTGAGTTTTTGACGCATCGCGACCGACATCGTTTAATGATAGATGTAAAAAACTACTTGAAAAAATGCAAAAAGGGTTTATATCAAAAACTACAAAACACATTCATCGCACCCCTACGACGAGCGAAAAACACACAAAAAACGGTTATATTTGTCACAAATCATTATCTTTGTATTGTTTCTTAATGATTTCATCATGAATAAAAAGCCGGAATCACTCACCTTTGACCGCTTTCAAGAACTGCTTGCCCCCATACGCGAAGGCCGACCAAATGACATCTTTATCAGTAAACCACTGACCGTGGTGGGCAATGTTTCGACACTATTGAGACAGGTTATAGCCTCCCAGAGGCTGATGCAACTGGAAGATTATCGAATAGGAATGATCATGTCGGGGACTGCCCGTGCCAATATCAATCTGATAGAACATGAACTAAAAGCGAATACGCTCGTCTTTCTGACCCCCGGAACAATTGTGGAACCAATCTTTGTCGGCCCTGATTTCACACTGAAAGGCATGGCGATGGCTGCCGAAACGCTACACTTGGCAGCCGAAAACCAACTACCCGGTTTCCTGAACGGAGAGCAGATGGACGGACAGATCAACGTGACGGAAGCGCAGAAAGACTTTGTAGACCATCTTTTTTCGCTGCTTCTAAAAGCTCTTCAACAGCAACAAACGTCCATCAAGGTGGTTCATGCGCTGCTCATGGCTATCCTACACGACTTTGACGACTTGTTCATGAGACAGCGATCGGTCAATAACAGGAACAAAACAAGAGACCGAAGGGTGTTTGAACAGTTTATTCATCTGGTCAACCTGCATAGCAAACAAGAACATCAGTTGCCCTTTTATGCCAACAAACTATGTCTGACGGAACGCTATTTAGGAACCATCATTAAGAACGTCAGTGGCATTACAGCCAAGAAATGGATAGATCGCTCTATCATGGCGGCCGCTCAAGTTATGCTGAAATACAGCGACTTATCTGTGTCAGAGATAGCTATGCAGCTCAATTTCCCCGACCCGAGCTTCTTCAACAAGTTCTTTAAAAGGCACAAAGGCTACACGCCTATGGACTTCCGACGCCAATAAAATAACCATTCTTACACCATAAACAGACGTGTTTTTTTGATTTTTGGTCAAAAAAACTTACATTTGTCAACAAAACAGACCAACTCATACCCAAGCGGTCGGTTTAATCAAGCTATCAAAACCATTTTTTTAACCCATTCTAACCCATTATGAAACATATAACAATACTGAGTTTATGTATGCTATTCGGCAGTTTAAGCTGTCAAGCCCAGACAGCTACCACCCTCACAACCACGACTGAGTATGAAGAAGTGACGGCGGTTGACCAGATGATTGACGGCGAAGACTACCTGATAACTTATAAAAAAGATGAGTTATATCACGCGTTTATCGAAAGAAGCAAAAGTGAGACGAATCCAAACCTCATCGGCTACAGCTGCTACAACAGCAAGAGTGAGCGCGTAGCTAAAGATAGAGAGCATCTCTTTTTAGCAACGAGCGTCAGCAACATCCTAACCTATAAGAAAGAAGGCAACATTTCGGCTTTCTTCGACAAGAAACGCCATGCTTATCTCGCAAATTCGAGAGGCAATGATGGCTATTTCATGCTGTCACCTGCCTATACGGAAGCCTGCAAGACGAGTTTTAAGAACGACGCGGGCTTTCAAATCATGATTGATGGCAAAATCTTAAAGTTGCGGAAGAGTGACTATGAATACAAATTATACAGCTCCAACGATGAAAACACACAGGCTGATGTAACCATTCTACGTATCATTCACGGCGAGAAATACCTTGATAAAACAAATGGTTGGCGCAAAAATCTCAATCATACGACAGGCAACCTGCATTTCACCTGCCATTTCAGGGACAACACCGACAATACCTTTATCGCACCTTTTTATATATATAACTACAAAAGTGTTTTCGGAACACAGGTGACGGCTTATGAACTCACGGCCGCCAATGATGAGAAACTGACTTTCAAGGAAGTTGAACACGACCTAAAGGCAGACACTCCTTACATTCTGACAGGAACTTTTACGAAGAAAAATCAGGATTGGTATTTCGCGCCGGCTACGCAACTGAACTATGAAGGCACGGACGTTAGCAAGACAATAGGAGAATATACGTTCCACGGAGTTTATCAACAGCAGGTCGACGCGAGTCAAACCACCCATTCCTACGTTCTTTATAACAATGCTTTCTACGCAACAGCCAACAAACATAATATCACGGTGGCACCCTATCGTTGGTATTTCACGAAGACAAACGCGCAGGGAGCCAAACCACAAAAGATAGCCATCGGGTTTGAAGGTCTGCAAAATGATCATAAACAAGAGAGTAATACAACCGCCATTGGGCCTATCCGCCCCAACAGAAAGACAGACACGCGGATTTACGACCTGCAAGGCAGAGAAATCAAAAAGCCACTCAAAGGCGGCCTTTATATCCAAAGAGGAAAGAAATTCGTTGCCAATCAATAAGTATAAAGCTATCGGGAGTTGCCCAACCCGGCAACTTCCACCAACTAACAAGCAATGGATTACTACCTTCAACACCCCATTCTGCCATCCCCTGCTTTAATGTTTTTGTAAAGAAAGGTGTATGAAAAACGAGCACAAAAAGTACTCCAAATAGAGAGAAAAATAGCGTTAGGAAGGTGTTTTTTACTCTCTTGTGCGGTCGTTTTCCGCGTTTTAGGAGGTCAAAGCATAGCTTTTGCATGGTAAAAGCAGCCCTTTTACAGTATAAAAGCTATGCTTTTAGCGTGTAAAAGGGCTGCTTTTAGGCGGCAATTTGGGGTATTTTAGCGTATTTTTGATAAGCGTTTTGTCCGCTATTTCAAGCAAACAGTTGATTATCAGCTACTTGCGCATTTTTACCAACTATCAAAATGCTTGGCTTATTTGCGAAAACTTTTTTCTTGTTGCAAAATAAACGAACGCTTTGTAAGAAACTTTCACAGTGAATTAACTCGAAAAAACATAATCTGATGAGCTGTTATGTTTCGCGGAAAAAATCGAAAGCGTCTTTGATTTCTGCTTCGGAAAGCGTCTGATTAATCCGCAATTCTCCGATGTCTTTCAGCAAAGTCACATTAATTTCATCACCCCTGTTTTTCTTGTCATGGTGCATCAGCTCAATCAGTTCGGCATAATCGCCACATCCAATGAGCAGAAGGCCATAATGCTTACGAATGAATTGCACCGTCTGCCGCATGCGGTTGGCGGGAAATCCACATTTAACGACACTGAGATATAGCTCCGGAATCAGTCCCCAAGCCACGGCATAGCCATGCAATACGGGTTTGCGGCGAAGTGCCCAACTCTCAAAGGCATGGCCAAAGGTATGCCCCAAGTTAAGTGCTTTGCGAAGGCCTTTCTCGTGCGGGTCTTCTAAAACGATATGTTCTTTGACCGAAACAGAATCGGCCACCATCTGTCGCAACGCGCGGATAGCCTCGGGCTGATGAGAAACGGCGGCGTCCAGATTGAAACTGACATGCCGGGCCCACATCGACTCATGATGAATCAGGGCATGTTTCAGCATTTCGGCATAGCCGGAACAGATATTTTCCGCGTCGAGCGTATGGAGAAAGTTCGTGTCAAGAATCACAAAGTCGCTGTCATTGAACACCCCTATCTCGTTTTTAAGGCCATTAAAATTGATTCCTGTCTTGCCCCCAACCGAAGCGTCGACCATCGCGAGCAGGGTGGTTGGAATATTAATGAAATTGATTCCGCGCTTAAAGGTAGAGGCCGCAAAGCCACCTAAATCCGTAATCATGCCGCCACCCAAGTTAATCAGGCAGGAATGGCGCGTGGCTCCCTGCTCGCCCAGTTGGCGCCACACTGAAGCCAAGGACTCCAAAGACTTATTGCTATCGGAAGACGGTATCGTTATAATCCGGCTGCCAACCAGAGCCGGGCACTCCTTGATGAAAGGCAGACACAATCTTAACGTGGTATCATCCGTTAAAACAAACGTTTTGTCGTGTTCACAAGCCGACAAGGCCTGTGCCAACGCCACATGAATATCGTTGGAAATAATAATTCGTTGTTGCTTCATGATGTCATTTGAATTTATGCCGATGGCTAATCGGCGTTGGGAACGCTTTTTCGTTTGCCGGAGAAAGTTGTGAAATCAATCCGAATAATTTCTACACGATGAAAACTGCCACGAGCGTATTTGTCGCCAACCTGCTTGTGTTCGGGCGACAATTTATCGATGAGCAGGCGCAAGGCCTTCATCTTCTCTTCCTCACTCAGGTTCATCCGAGCATTTCCGAACAGGATGACGCTCTCGTACTCGGTCGTAAAACGGCTCGGCAAAAGATGCACATTGCCGATGATACACAAAGATACTTTGGGATTGGCAGCCAATGCCTCCAGTTTGCGACCGGCCGGAGCGCAATGGATATACACGCTGCTGTCGCCGTCCCAGACGAAGTTGACCGGTATGCCATAGCCGCCATCGTCCGCCACCATCGACAAAACCCCATATTCACCATGCGCCAACAGCTCTAAAGCCCTGGCCTCATCCAGCAGCCGATCCTGCCGTCTGACGGTTTCGTTCGTATATTTCATATTCATTATTCCTCTTAGAAAGGATAGCCGATAGCCAAATGCAGGCTCTGACTGTCCTTAAAACTACGCACATTATAGAAGCCGTTGCGATTCGGAACATGCAAACCCACGCCCCAGTCCACACGGATTACAAAAAAATCGAGGTTATAACGCAGGCCAACACCTGTGCCCAGCGCCATTTCTTTTAGAAAACTCTTCAACCGGAAATGACCATTGGGACGGCTATCGTCCTCGTGCATCGTCCACACATTGCCCCCGTCGAGAAACAACGCGCCATAAAGATTACCAAAAAGACGCGGTCTGTACTCCAAATTGCACAACAATTTGATGTCACCCGTCTGATCAAGATAAGACGTTGTGTTCTGATGGGGCTGGTAAGAGCCCGGCCCAATGCTCCTCACAGTAAAGGCACGAATGCTGTTGGCACCACCCACATAGAACTGTTCGCTCCATGGTGCCGCGCTGGAGTTGCCGTATGCCCAGATGGCTCCGGCACCGGCATGAGCTACCAACTGGTCGTAGGTAGACAGTTGCCATGTCTTGCGAAACTCTGTTTCTATCTTAAAGAACTGCGCGTAAGGGTTCTTAAACATCTGTTTGTTCTTTGTTTTCCAGCCTTCACCTGCCACGGCATAACCCAACGAGAGGATATTGGCCGCCTCGCTCACGGTGGTCTGCCACCAAATGGGGCTGCGGTAACTGACCGGACTGGAATAAATATAGCTGTAACGCATCTTTGGCACAAAATGATCGCCCATGGTTACTTGCAGATAAGGGCTCGTTTGCATGATAGAATCGAACTTAGCCGTGCGGCTCGACATGTAGTCGTATTGCAAAACCAAGGGCGTAAACTGGTGCATGGAGGTGTTGGAGGTCTGGAAAGTATAAGACAACTCGCCCGATACCACATGACGCTTGAAATAACTGGCTCTGTTAATCACGCTGGAAGAGGCCTTGAGAAGTGTGGTCGGCGTAGTCAGGAAGCGATAACGACGCAAAACGGGCAGGAACAAACGGGGCAATTCCAGCGAGACATCTGCACCATATTCATACGAATTGATTTTATCGCCCGAGCCACCGAGATTGTTTCCTGTCTGCCATTCATACGATCCTCTGAGATTGATGTCAAGTTTTTCACCGCCACGAAAAGCGTTGCGCTTAGTCAGACCTATCACAAGACCGGGGCCCATACGGCCACTTGTACGGCCTGTATAGTTGGTTTCGACATAGAAATCATAAGGTCTATCAAAGATACAATTCAGTCGAAGATCGAGCGTATCGCAGGTTTCGCTGCTGTCACGCGGCGTAAATTGGAAATCAACTGAACTGAAAATACCTGTACTTACAATCTTATTGGAAGACTCAAGATAGCGGTCGTAGCTATAAAGACTGTCCGAACGCAACTTCAAATCGCGCAGAATGACGCGCGGACGAATGGGTGATTTGCGACCATTGAAGTGCACCGTGAGCCGACGGCGACGAATGGTGTCATTCAAAGTTTCCATAAACTGCTTGCGCAACTCCAAGTCGACATTACCGATATACCATTTGTGTCGAGCCTTTGCCGGCAGATTATCGAGCAGTCGCATTTTTAGGTCAACCTTACCGCCACGAGAAAGCGTGTCGGCCAAATAAGAAGCATAACCCGGCTGATAATAAAAATAACCATAATTGCGGAACAACGTACTGATTCGGGTACGCTCGGCGTCAAGTGCCGCCACTTCAAAAGGATCGCCGGCCTTGACCTTCGCTTCGGCCTTTGAGGCATGAATTAGGCTGTCAGCCTCATGAGAAAAGCCCTCGTAGGTAAGCGTATCTATTGTAAACAGAGGCCCTACGTCCACAGTATAGCCCAATTTGGCTTTCTTAGGATTCTTTACCTGATCGACATGAAAACTGACATCTCCCAGAAAATAGCCATGATTGCGAAGCACCGACCGTGCGACGCCAGCCCGTAACGCGGGGTTGACCCAGCTAATCAGTACCGGCGGTTTGCCAAAGTTCTTCGTCAGCCATTTGGACAAGTCATCGCGGCCATCATGAAACGCGTTCCAGAACCATAAGCGATAAGGAAAAGGCATACGATGGTATGAACTTCCTAAAAAAGAACCATTGGGCTGACAGGCCAACGCAGCTTCTAACTCCTCACGAATAGTAGCAAAATGACGCGTCTTTTCATAATTCTTGTAGTCTATCTTCGATATTCCGATATACAACTGGTCACCTTCGGGAACACCGGAGGTAGACGAACAGGCTGCGAAGACACCACACATACCGAGCAACAGCCAAATATAGCACTTACGTATCATTTCTTTTTTATTTTTTCGGTTGTTGGTTTTTGATTGAATCTAATGGTGCCGGCAGCATAATTAGATTGCTATCTTTAAAGCGAAGCAGGTCTTTCAGACTCTGCAACTTACGCCGCCATACAAAACCGGCACCATACAGCCCGGCGTCTCCTTCAAGCCAATCGTAATTAGAGCGATCGTAGAATAGCTTGAGATACTGGGTGGAGCTTTCATTCAGTCTATATTCGAAAGAAATATTATCGAAGAACGACTTGTTTTGATTGGCAACATCGGGACCGGTAGACAACTGGCCACCGACAATGATTCGAAGACGATTATTCCAAAAACGCTTTGAGAACTTGAAAGAGTAATCCGTATGCGTGTTTCCACCTGCGTCGGTAGAATTATCCATTCCAAAAGTCAGGTCTAAAGTGCGCAACGCATTGCCGGCAATACTATTGATCTGACTCTGCAAGAAAGCACTCAAGGCCGAGTTCATAGAGAACCCATTGGTATTGCCATCAGCCAAATACATACCCGTAGTCAGCATGGTTACGGCTATCTTGCCCCGCTCTTCCTTGCTCATTGTATTCAGTTGGTTGCTGATGCTCATGTCTTCGGGCGCGTCGATAATAAACTCAAGCCCCATATTCTTCAAATTCTTGGTGATTACAACACCAGTTTCGAAGTTGACCGTACGCCCTGCGCTACCTTCGGTCGCAACCGTAGCCTTGTTCTCTTCCACGGCTTTGATGTTCAAACGAGGATTCATCGGGTCGCCCATAAACTCAATGTAGCTTCCGTCTTGTATCGTAAACGTTTTCAAAGGAATGACAGGCAATGAATATTTCATTTCGCCATTGCTCAACGTATAGCGTCCGGTAAGTTGTAAATCGTCAACCATGTTATACTTCATGCGAAGTTCGCCACCACCAATCAGGTCTACATAGTTCGACTTATCTGCATTCAAGGCACAAAGAACATGCGCGCTTTCATTGATATTCATGGTTAAATCCATGCTGAAACCAGTCAGAGGCGGACGTTGAATGGTCTGTGCGGCCCCATCAGAGAAGTCTGTAAACTTCACAAGTTCATCTAATTGATTGTCGGTCGTAAGCGGACTATCTCGCAAAATATAGGTAATATCAGTAGAACCGAGCACATCCAGCTTGCCACGCATCTGCAAATTGTCGAGCCGTCCGTTCATTCTCGCAAAGAAATTGACAAACGCTTTGCCGAAAGCTTCCGAACGCAGATTCTCCTTCGCATTGATAAGCTGGAAGTTTTGTGCACGCATGCGGACATCCATATTCATGTTATCCAAGTCCGAAAAGTCAAGATAGCCCGCCATGGTCAACGGACTTTCATTGTAGGCATACATCTCGAAGTTTTCAAACAACAAATGGCTGTTGGTTATCGTTACAGGGTCGTTATCGAAGCGCAATGTAACGCCATAGGGAACACTGACCAAATAGGCTGAATCCAGATAGGCTTCGCCATTGATAATCGGCTTAGAAAGCGGCCCTTTAACACTTAATGTGCCTTCCGCATAGCCTCGGAAGCCCAACAACTGATCAGGCATGAAACCATTCATCATACTCAATGGCAACCGATCCATCGAAAGCTCCGCGTCAAGTTTACCCGCGCCTTCCGACCAATAAGTACCTTTCAGTGTGGCAATACCCTTGCCATTCTGTGCAAGAACTCCTTCCAAGTAATGTGAACCATCAGATCTCGGCATATAAACAAACTCCGTTCCGAGGTTGCCCATAAAATTATTCTCGTAGAAGAAATTATCAATCGTCATATCAGAAGACACCGACAACTGATCTTTAGTTTGTATAAGGTGGTAGTCTCCGTTCAATACACCTTTTATATTAGGTGTATAAGGCAAGACCGAAAGGATGTCTGAAAGATTGAATTTATTCAGACTGACGGTCACATCCTGCAACGCTTCCAAATTATTATCATCCGTATATACATGCACACCCATACCATCGGCAGCCTCAAGTTCGAGTGTAGCAGACAGCCGGCGGTCATCTCCCAAGAACATATAGTTGCCTTGGTTCACCGCAAACGTCTTATAACCCAGTATCGTATTATCTCCCATGATATGGAATCGCAATCCCGCAGGTTCCATAACGGCCGAAAGGCCCACATCCAGGCTCAGTTTATTCTTGGCATCATACATTTTTGCCTTCAGATCAGAGCCATGCTCATGAAGTGATCCATCGGCTTCGGCCCGGAAGGTGTACTGCGGATTACGCTTATTATTGATAACCTGTGCCCGATAAGTTAATGTTTCATGATCGGACATGATATTAAAACGTACCGTATCGAGCTGGATATTATTCAGTATCAGCGAGTCTATCTGAAGGTTGCCATTCAATCCCAAGACGGGTGAAGCGTGCATATTGATATTGGCTTTGGCAAACTGATAACCATAACGAGCCAACAAATAACAGAAGAAATTATCCTTTCCACTTTGCAAATAGAGTGAAGCCCAAGGCAGTTTTTTACGCAAAGCCAACTGATCAATCGTCCTATTCTTGACCAAAGACTCTATTTCATTGGCGAACTTCTGGCTCTGTGCCAATATTTTTTGATAGCCTCCGCGTCCGTTCAAACGCATTCTGAAATCGCCACAATTCACAACAGCCTGCGTCGTATCTAAACGTGTAAGGACATTAAGTGTAAAATTATCGGGGTGATAGATTTGATTATTATCATTAATAACCAGTTCATTGATAGTTCCACGAACGCTATAATAGTCTTTCAAGTCTGTTTCCAACTCCAGCATTGTGCGGGCCGAAGCAGAGAAAGGCTTCTCCGTCAGACGCAATCCATGGAAATCCAACTGCGCAAAAGTGCCCTCCACAGTAGCCTTTACACGCCGTTTATGCATCAAAGCCGTAAGATTTAGATTTCCTCCTATCAAAGGATTCTTGCTCTGAAGTGTCGCATGGGCCTTACCATTACGCAGAGTTACGTCTCCTGTTACATCATCCAAAGAATATCCGCCATAGCCAAAACGCGCGATTCGAACTTTGGCATTGAAGCGGGTTTCCGGCACAAGGAAGTCGGTGCCTACGCCACTTGCGTCAATAGAACCTGTAAAAGGCCGCAATCCCATATTGGGAAGAAAATGCTGAACCGGCAACTGTTGGGCCGTCAGTCGGGCTTTGTATGCCATACGACGTGCGTCAAGCGTCAGCGTCCCGTTCACGTTCCCTCGCCCTTGGCGGGCTACGAAGCGGGTTGCATAGGTTTCTTTATCGAACTTGACGTTCCCTTCAACCGAAATATTACGTGGAATCTTCACCTGACTTGCTTGCCCACCATTCATAAATGCAGACAGAAATGCCAAGTTATAGGTCTGCGCGCGCAAATCCAAATCGCCTTGTAAGTTCTTTGGCTGATTCAAATGCGCTACGGTTCCGTCAAGCCGGACACGGAAAGCAGTGGGCAACTTCAGCAATACCCCCGCCAATCTGATACGCTCCATATTCCCCTGTACGACGCCATCGACCTGCAAAGGATGGTTAGGCCATTGTGTCTTGCCTCTCAAGGGTACGTCTGTCAAAAAGCGCATCATATCCTGTTTGCCTAAGCTACCATGCAAAGAGACTTTGAATTGACCCGGATGAAGATCGTCAAAAGCGTTTAAATCCAAGTCAACTGCTGCGTCGAGACGCGATGCCGGTGTACGTAAAGACAATGCGGGCAACCGCAATTTAGTCGAATCCAGATAGACAGGACCCGTCAAAGAACTGACAGCCAAGCCGCTTTTTTCAGCCCAAGAACAAGAACGGATTCGCATGGTCAGCTTCGGACTTGCATATTCAAAGGAATCAACGCCTAACTTGATGTCCGACACTGACAAATGATTATAGTCAAAACCTTTTGTTGTTGGTTCAAAAGGATTGTCATATTTGATCCTACCTTCTTCCCAATCGAAGGCCGCGACACGATAACTGCTCTTGTAAAGGTCAAAAAAGCCTTGGCGGGCAAGGGTCTTTCCCATATACACCTGCACACGCAGAGAGTCGCCGGGCAGATGAACCATTACGTTGGATCGACTAACCTTCAACTGCTCCACGGCTATTTTCCAAAAAATATCCTGCTGTGTCGTGTCGTCTTTGACCGTATCGCTCAACGCCACATCTATGCTGGCATCGCTCAATCGAATACCATCCACCTTTACCAACTGCTTTCCAAGATCAATGTCACGGGCTTTCAGCCTCAGTAATCCGACATTTCCCTTGACGCGAGCGGCATGAATAAAGGTCGTTGTATTAAAGACTAACTTTTGAAAATCAAGCTGATTGACAACTACACGCTTATTAAACAAGGGCAACAAGTCGATAGAAACCACCGCCTTATGCACATCGGCCACCGTATCTTTCAGCTGTGGCAAAGAATCGTTTTGGCGAAGAACTCGAACTCCCTCAACCCCAAGGTCGAAAGGAAACTCCAGATTCACATGCGCCACGCTGATATCCATTCCTGTT